>CALDJN010000130.1 GCA_937901695.1 uncultured Anaerocolumna sp. | reverse complement strand
AAGCCATGCTCAGTAATTTCGATTCACTAAAGGCTTCCGCCGAAAAGGTAATTCCAAAGGGCTGTCCATCTGCTAATAATCCCGCAGGTACTGTTATAGAAGGGTATCCTGCTTTATCCATTAATTTAACCCCTTTATCACTTGGGAATACCAAGGCATCTAAATGATTATCAAATATTGCTTTGTCTACACTTTCCCGACTTTGTATCAGTTCATTCATCCTATGATTAAGATATTCCGGTTCCGTTAATGTTCCGGAAGTTTTATTAGAAGTAATCATAAAGGTTTGACCATATTTTAGCATTATATCAGCATGGGATTTGTGGTAGGCAATCAATTCTGTTAGTGAACTAACAGGTAAATTGGAACTATGTTTTTTTAGGAAAGCATTCATTTCCGATTTAAATTCATAAAGTATATAGTGTTTTGACTGTAAGTCTTTTGCATTGGACAAAGTAATGTTATCTACAATGACAGTTCCTTGCTGTTTCATTGCATTTATCATACTATCCATAATGGATGATTCTTCATCAGATAAATTATCATAGAAGAATTCTCTGGGAATACCAAGGCGTACTCCTTCTAATCCTTTCCTACTTAAAAACTGAGTATAATCAGTATAGCCATTATAGCTTCCAGCAATTGAAATAGGGTCTTTTCTATCATAGCCAATTATGGTACCTAATAATATAGCAACATCTTCAACCGTTCTTCCCATGGCTCCTGCTGTATCCTGTATGAGTGAAACCGGAATAATACCTGATCGGCTAACCAATCCTAGGGTTGGCTTTAATCCTACAATTCCATTTTCACTGGAAGGATTAATAACAGAGCCACTTGTTTGTGTACCAATAGCAACAGTACAAAAATTAGCCGATACGGCAATAGCAGAACCGCTGCTGGAACCTCCTACATTTAACCCTTTACCATATGGGCTAAACACATGACCACCTCTGGAACTATAACCAGACGGCATACTGCCGCTCATATAATTAGCCCATTCGGTCATATTGGTTTTTCCCAGGATGATAGCACCTGCTTTTCGCAATTGCTTTACAACAAATGCATCTTCATCTCCATAAAAATCTTTTAAAGCATAAGAGCCTGCGCTTGTATGCATTTTATCTTTGGTTAATATATTATCTTTTAAAAATACAGGTATTCCATGGAGATTACTGCGAAGACCAAATGATTTTCTTTCATAGTCTAATGCTTCAGCAATTTGCAAGGCATCCGGGTTAATCTCCAGGACAGAATTTAATCTTAAGCTATCTTGATCAAAAGAAGCTATTCTATTAAGATATTCCAGAACTAAATCCCTGGAAGTTATCTTATTTTTTAAAAAATCTTCTTGAATATTTAGAATAGATTTTTCTTCGATATTATATTTTCTTAACAATTATATTTCCTTCTTTCATACAAAGATAGTAAAAAAATATGCAATAAATCAATATGAAACAAAATTCATATTTTTTATTGTATATGAAGTTGAATTAATAAAAGATAAATAGGTATTTAGTTGTATAAATTGACTAAAACCATTGCACATTTATAAATAAAGTGCTAATATTTAGAAAAGTGATTTAATTCGACAAAAAGTAATGGTTTTTGAAATTATATTTCAATTTTGACTCTATTATTTTACTTGCCCATTGTTATTATTACTCTATGTTTTGAATTAAATACATATTTTATGGAGGAGTATTATGTTAAAGAAAGTTAAAATTAGTTCAAAATTATTGGTTTTAGTAATTATTATTATTGCTGCAGTTTCTTCAATTTCCTTATTCTCAATTAAAAAGGAAATCGATAATGATAGACGAAATATGGAACTGTTGGACACAACAATACGTGAAGATTATGATAAGAACATCAAAGATCAGGTAGACAATGTTATTACACTTTTAGACGCCGTTTATGCCCAATATAAGGCTGGAAAATATACCTTAACGGAAGCAAAAGAAACAGGCATGGAATTAGTACGAAACTTAAGATATGGTGATGGTGGATATTTCTGGATTGATGGTGTAGACCATATGTTGGTTATGCATCCAATCACTCCTGAGAAAGAAGGAATGAACCGTTATGACGAAACAGATAAGTTGGGCAACAAACTGATTCAGAATATTGTAAAAGTTGCAACCACTGAAGGCAGTGGTTTTACAGAATTCTATTATCCTAAGCCAAATGAAACGGAAACATCGCCTAAGAGGGCTTATTCTAAATTATTTGAACCTTTTCAATGGATTATCAGTACTGGTAATTATGTAGATTTTATTGATAAGGAAATTGAAGCACAGAATCATATACAGGAACGAAATCTACAGAAAAACATTACGGCATTTATTGCTATTGTTGCTGTTGTAACTGTTATATGTGTAGCCTTTATCATTTTATTTGTAAGGGATATTTTATCTGTCATTAAAGGCATGACAAAATATATGGGTATTATATCGACGGGAGATTTTTCTAAGTGTCTGCCAGATAATATTTTAAAGCGTAAAGATGAATTTGGTATATTGGCAGAGTCTATAAAAGAGATGATTGAAGCTAACCTTTTTCTTATTTCTGAAGTAAAAGAGCAGGCTAATAGTATTACCAATAACGTAATGGAGATTAACACCAACACTTATAGCCTGTTGACAGATATAACTGAAGTTACAAAGGTATCAGGGGAACTGGCTTCTAATATTGATGAGACTGCGAGAAATTCTCATTCGGTTACCAAATCTTCGGAAGAAATTGAATCTGCAGTTCACTCCATCGCTGTTAAAGCACAGGAAGGTGCCAATGAAGCCGTTAAGATTAGTGAAAGGGCTTCCCAGGTAAAAGAAAATGTACATAAATCTCAGGAAAAGTCAAAAGATATCCAGAATTCAATTAAAGGCAAATTGTTAGAAGCAATTGATCAGGCGAAAGTAGTAGAGCAGATAAAAGTATTATCCGATTCTATCTTAAATATAACCAATCAAACAAATCTGTTGTCTTTAAATGCAGCTATTGAAGCAGCAAGGGCAGGAGAGCAAGGTAAAGGTTTCGCTGTAGTGGCAGATGAGATTCGTACCTTGGCAGAACAATCTAAAGATAATGTAATTCAGATTCAAACTATTATCAATGAAGTTACGGGAGCTGTTGAAAACCTTACAAATAATGCAAAGAATTTGCTTAATTATGTATCAACAGATGTAGATAAAGATTATGAAAGATTCTTAGAAGTTGCAGGGCTTTATAGTGATGACTCCAAATATGTAGATAGCCTTGTTAGTGACTTTAGTGCAACATCGGAAGAACTTCTCGCTTCTATACAAGATGTTCTTGAAGCAGTAGGTGAAGTGGCAGCTTCTACCGGTCACGGAGCGGATGGAACAAAAGATATTTCCCAACGCAGCAATAATATTATGAATAAAGCAGAAAATGTTTCAGAACTTGTATCAGCTTCCCAAAAATCTGCAGAAAAATTGATTCATGAGATTTCGAAATTTACTGTATAAAATTAATCATGAAAGAAAAAGAGGATTACGTTAGTTTGTAATTTTATCTTAGCAGGGAAGGGACTGTTGCAAAACTGCCATTCTGAGTCTAAGACTGTCATTCTGAGCCTAGGAGATTGTCATTCTGAGCCGCAGGCGAAGAATCTCATTTTAAAGTGAGATTCTTCGAGCACAATTCAGCAAGCTGAATTTGCTCTCAGAATGACAAAATTAGCTTAGAACAAAACTAGCTTAGAACGGCAAAACTAGCTTAGAACGACAAAACCTGCTCAGAATTATAATGCTAAAAAGCATCACTATGAACGAAAGGGATTCTTCATAAATTCAACTTTGTTGAATTTGTGAAGAATGACATGCTTTCATGGCAATGACATTTTTATTTTGCAACACCTCCCTTCCCTACTTCACATTACTCTATATAAGAGAAAATGTTCCAGTACATAAAAATAGATTACATTTTCCCTAAATATCCTAAACATCCTAAATACCTCAGATATGCCTAATATCCCAAACATTCCAAACATCCCAAACATCCCAAACATTCCAAACATCCCAAACATCCTAAGCATCCTAAGCACCCCAAACATCCCAAGTATCCCAAGTATCAAACATTCCACACATTCTACACTTCATTTAAATTTCCCTTTCTAAAAAAGATTGATTAATTAATTTCATAGTATATAATATATATAGTATGGTTTTTGGAATCTTTATGGCTTTCTGAGAATTAGGTTATAAATTATTATCTATAATTACGAAGTAAAGGAGTATATTGGGAGTCTTTGATGAGAAAGGGACTTTTTTTATCCAATTTGACTAGAGCTTTCTGGAATTGGAATGAAATTTGTACCACCTGAGTTTTAGAAAAAGATAATCAGGTAGAATGTTAAATTGAAGGTATTGTTTGTTTAACAAATGATACAGATTATTTTAAATTCAGAGGAGTGAGAGAATATATGAGTAATATTAAGATAATAGCAGATAGTACTTGCGATTTGTCTAAGGAATTATTGGAACAATATAATATTAGTATTATACCATTATGTATTAATATGGGCGATAAAAGTTATAAAGATGGAATGGATATTACATCAGAAGATATCTATGCATGGTCAGAAAAGACTAATAGTACACCGAAAACAGCAGCTCCGATTCTCAATGATGTCATTGAATTTATAAAACCGTATGTAGAAGATAATAAAGATATTATATTCTTAGGGATATCAGAAGACATGTCCTCTACTTGTAATGTAGTTCGATTAGCAGGAGAGTTTTATGAGTATAATAAAATACATATTATTAATTCTAAAAACTTATCAACAGGAATCGGCCTGCAAGTGTTAAAAGCGGCGACTATGGCTGAGAAAGGTCATACGGCAGAAGAAATTGTTCACTATATTGTAGATGACATGCAGGATAAAGTGAAGGCAAGTTTCGTAGTGGATACTTTAGTTTACCTTGCTCGTGGTGGCAGATGTTCAAGTGTAACAGCACTTATTGGTAACACTTTAAAACTAAAACCAATGATAATTGTATCCAATGGAAAAATGTCTGTAGAAAAAAAATACAGAGGTAATATTAGGACCGTTCTTTTAAAATATGCAAATGATTTGAAAGAAAATCTATTAAATGCAGACCCAGACCGAGTATTTATTACCCATTCCGGATGTGATGATGAGATAGTAGAAGAACTATATAACTTTTTAAAGGATTTGAATGTGTTTAAAGAAATTACTGTAACCAGTGCAGGTGGTGTAATTACCAGCCACTGCGGACCTAAGACATTAGGTATCTTATATGTTGCCAGATAAACATTTAGACGGGAGGTGCCAATGAAAGTAACTAAGGAAGTAGTACTTTTATATAATATTAACCCTGAGAAACTGAATAAAATCAGATTTGTTCTGATTCGTATGGGTGTTAAAAATAAAATTATTACAAAAGATATGTATTTGCAAACCATCGGTTATCTTGCTGGTATTAAAGGCTTTGAAAAGAAAGAAGAAGAATACACCGATGAAGGCTTTCATGATGAAATGTTAATTATGAAAGGTTTTACAAGTAAGCGTATTGATGAACTGTTAAGGCTATTTCGAAATAACAACATTGAAAAGATATCACTAAAAGCTGTTCTTACTGAACATAATATACAATGGAATTCACTGGAGTTATATAAAGAACTTAAAGATGAGCATAAAGCGATGAATGGCTAATGCAGAATATTTCCAAGGAGTGCCAGAATGCTGAATATATAATATCACAATAATAATATCGCAATAATAATATTATATATTAATTATGGTTGAAATATAATGTCATTGCCAATGAAAAGTTCCAAGCAGTTTAAAAGTCCCTATTAGTAGAACTGCATACATGGATTTTTCTTGCAATGACATTTTAGCTATAGTATTTATTTTAAGCAATCAAGATAATCTTGAAGCCAAGCAATATTCTCTTTTTTATCTTTGTTAATCGGGGCAATTTTATCCCACATTTCATGATAATTTTCCACGAATGCCTTTACAAGCATAGGTTCTTCTATGGATATTTTTAATCCGGATTTTCCTTTTAATGAATTTATAACGTTTATAAAAACAGCTTGCCTTTCTTTGACAATATAATTAGAGGCATTATTTTGTATGTAGTTATCCGAGGTATTAAAAATAACAGCAATTTCATAATTGTCATACGCTTGAATAAAATGTATAATATTTTGAATATAATCGATTATATCTTGTTTTTCTAAGTCTACAATTTTGACATCATTACATGAATGAAGATAAAGAATTTTGTGATTCACTAACTGCTCTATAGATTCTGCTAAACAAATGTCTATGTATTTATAATTTTGTATATTTTTTTTGAAACCATTTAATAGTTTTCTATAATAATATAAAGAAAGTAAAATCTCATTGGCTGAATAATTATTTTTTATGAGTAATTTTTTATACAGTTCTTCTGGAAGCAGGAACAAGCTAAAATTACTGTTATAGTTTAATTGATTACCTGGTTTTTCATATAACTCTGTAATTGCATTATAGAAATCTTCTTCCATATTTTTATAATAAAATTTTAAAAGTTTAATGGCATGACATTTTAGTATGGATTTAATATAATTTGAAAAAATATCAACACCGGCTTTTGTGTTGATATAAAAGCTACAATTGGCCAACTCATTTTCGCCAAAGGGAAAACAGGATAATACCCCTAAACCAGATACAATACATAATTCTTTTTCTAATGTAAATAAATCATATTTATTTAAATAATATATATTTACTTTTCCTGTGTGAATCAATGGAAATATATAATCCGTGAATTTCATGATTCGTTCTATATTATTATTAATTCTAATAATAAAAATAACATTCCAACCGCTTTCAATAGTTTTTAGCAGAGCATTTCTTAATTTTATAAATAACATGTTATTAGAAGTAAATATGTTGTTAAAATCATTATTAAATGTAAAATATATGATATTATTATCATTCTTTTTTTCTAATACTGCTGTTTCCAATAATAGGATGATAACTTTTAAAATATTATTTGTCCCATATATAATTTTATCATTTCTAGATAAACTTACCGTACTGTTATAGCTGATTAAATTTCTTTTTTCTAATTGATCCATTTTTATATTTTCTCTAATATTATTATCTAAAGAAGATTCCTCTGTTTTCCATAGGGCTTTTTTGCTTTTTATATTATTTCTGCTTTTTTCATCCTCTTTTTTCTTACATTCAATGGAATAACCTTGTGCTTCTAATAGTACTTTACTTATCTTCTCGGCATTATTGTCTATTATATCCTTATCTGCACATAAATTCGCATAAAGATCATTCAATAATTTTATTTGAAATGAATTAGTTACATTTTTCGAAAGATAATCAGCTATATTTTCAATGTAAACTGTATCATATGCAGGAATTCTTTTCCCGTGAATCCAACGGCTTATAAGTGAGCTATCCACATTAATTGCTCTTGATAATTTTTTAAAACTTATATCAAAAGTAGTAAGTAAATATTTGAGGCAGTCACCAAAAGTCATTTTAGTCGTCATGTAATGGTACTTCCTTCTTTACTATAATAAAAATGAAATTATTTTACTTAAAGGGATCAATATTACGGTATAAGTGATAAAACGAAATTAAGCATTTTATTTACTTTTATATAAATATTATGTTATATCACTAATACAAGTGGTACTTTATTTCACTTTCTTATCAAATATATCAATAAATTTAATTTTTGTCTATATAATTAAAATGGATTACCTTTCAATTCTTAATTTGTCATCATAGCGTCATTGACAGATAGAGTAAGATAGTAACAATTCTTATTTTGTAAGCTATAATTAAAAACAGTATTGGACATATATTGATAAATTATATAAGGAGGAGTTTTATGGATTATTGTTTATAGCACTACTATTTATATGGGGGTAGTATTAAATATGGGTTGTAAATACTATAGAGATTTGGGAGGCAACATGAGTAAAACTAAAAAAAGAGGAAGTATAAAAACGGAACTAATTATATTATTTTCTGTTTTAGTCCTAGCACTATCTATATCTTTAGGAGTAATTGCCATAAAGGTATCCAGTAATATACTTGTTAAAGAGGCAAATAGTTCAATTTTATCTTTATCCCAGGATGCAGCAAAATTAGAAAAAAGCCGGTTAGATATTCAAAGGCGTATATTGTCAACATTAGCTGTGTTAGATAGTATACAAAGTATGGATTGGAGGCTTCAGCAGCCTATTCTTAAAAATGCCCTTGAAGAAAGTACCTTTATTGATATAGGAATTATGAAGTTAGATGGTACCATTAACTTCTCTGATGGGGATTCCATTAAATTATCTGAATCCGACCCAATAAGAAAAGCTTTAGATGGAGATGGGAATGCAATTAATTTTGGTGTTAATCCAAATACAAAAGAATTAGTTCTAATGCAGGCAGTTCCTATTGAAGATAATAGTAAAGTAGTTGGTGCACTAGTTGGTTTTAGAGACGGTAATGCTTTAAGTAATATGGCTGCGGATACAGGATTCGGAAAAGAAGGATATGGCTATATTATAAATCATGACGGTGTTATCATAGGACATCCGGATAAAGAAATGGTAATGAATATGGTTTCACCTATAGAAAAAGCGAAAACCGATTCAAGTTTTGAAGGAATTGGGAGGGCTTTTGAGCATATTTTGGAGAAAAAACAAGGAACGGATATTTATAAAACCAATGATGGTACTTTTTACCTAGGATATGCACCAATTGAAAGTACGGACTGGACATTTATTATTACCGCTAATAAAAGCGAAGTATTATCTGAATTATCAACTTTAACGAGTACTATTCTCATTATTTCAGTTATTGCTCTTATCATAAGCATAGCTATTACATATGCAATCGGAAATTACATAACGAAACCAATCATTAAAACAGTAGAACATGGAATGAGGATTGCCGATTTAGATTTGGTAGAAAGTGTTGATGATAAATATCTAAAAATGAATAATGAAATAGGAATTTTAGCAAGGGCTTTACAAAGTATTATTAATCATATTCGTGATATTATATTAGATATTAATAATTCTTCTGAACAAATGGCAGCTTCTTCAGAAGAACTAACTGCAACATCGCAGCAAACGGCTGCAGCTGCACAAGAGGTTGCAAAAACAGTGGAGGAAATTGCACAAGGAGCATCGGAACAGGCAAAGAATACCGAAGCCGGATCTGCTAAGGCTATCTTATTAGGTAAAACAATTGAAAAGGTACAAGAATACATAAATAATGTGAATGCCTCTTCTAATAAGGTTACGGAAGTAGTTAAGGAAGGTTTAACAGAAATTGATTCATTAAGTAAAATTACAAAGGAAAGTACGGATGCAGTCGAAAAAATTTATAAAGTTATCATGCAAACCAATAAAAGTTCAAATAAAATAGGAGAAGTAAGTACTTTAATTGAGTCAATTGCACAGCAAACTAACTTATTATCTTTAAATGCAGCCATAGAAGCTGCAAGAGCAGGAGATGCCGGTAAAGGATTTGCAGTTGTTGCAGAAGAAATTAGAAATTTAGCTGAACAGTCTTCCAGTTCAACGAAAATAATTAACGAGATAGTCGCTGAATTGCAAAATAATACCTCTAACGCTGTAGAAAACATGAAAAGAGTAATTTCTATATCTAATGAACAAGCTCAAAGTGTAAGCAATAGCAAGGATAAATATGAACTAATTGCTACTTCTACAAAGAATTCTATTGCAGATGTAAAACAATTACGTGAATCTGAAGATGAAATGGATGAAATGAGAAAAGAGATTTTGGAAGCTTTAGAAAATTTATCTGCCATTGCTGAAGAAAATGCCGCAGCCAGTCAACAAGCATCTGCGTCTACGGAGGAGCAAACTGCTTCCGTTGAAGAAATTGCTGGATCAAGTGATAATTTGTCTGAGTTGGCAACAAAATTACATATGTTAGTTGAAAAATTTAAAATCTAGTGTAGTAGTATTTTAAATAAAAATTTATCGCATTAACTTAACGCACGTACGCTTTGCCTAATATAGGTTGTTCAGACCTTAGAGAGTAGGCATGGGATATATTTCATGTTCCGTTGAAAAATTCGATGGTTCTAATACGAT
>CALDJN010000129.1 GCA_937901695.1 uncultured Anaerocolumna sp. | reverse complement strand
TGATCCAATGGTAAGAATTGCATTACCAACGTTAGCATCTATATCGTCGAATTTTTCGGCGAATTTTTCAACGGCTGGACTTGCGCTTATCCCAATAAAGTCAGAAACTTCACGTAATACATCGCCAAAAGACCGATTCTTTTCGGAAGCGTCCTCAATTTGATCTTCTGTATCTTTCAATGCACCTTCAAGCTTCAATAAGGTTGTTCTTTCGTTCAGCAGTGCCTTATCTGCCTGATCTGCTGCTTTTGATTCATAACCATGCGCGGCGACTATCTTATCATAAGATTTCGCAGTCTCTTCAACCTTTTTCTTTTGTAGGTCTATTTTCTGCCTTAGCGTATCTTGCTGTATTCCTAGCTTGTCGGTAGAATCTCCGTAAAGGTCTGCTTCTGCCGTTGCTCTCTTAAATTCTGCATCAAGGAGGCCCATCTTCCGGTTTATTTCTGTAATTCCGCCTGAAAATTCCGAATAATCCATACCAATTACAATGGTTTTTTTGTACTGGTTGTTCATACGAACCCTTCGACCTCCTTCATGCTTGTTATCGTTTTCGCTTCGTTTGTGTTAGGATTAAAATATTGTGATGTATACGGTTGATTGTTAATTTCTGCCGACTTAATGGCTGCTTCATCATTTGCAATATCTAGCATTTTCATCACTTTAGAAAGTGAGCTGCAATAAAACTCTTTCTCTGGGCGGTTAAGTCGAAAGCAATACAGATAGAAAAATAAATCATAATCCATAGTTAATGAATTACATTCTATCTCACAAGACCTGTAAGCATCTGTATCATCATTTTTTTTTTCGCTTCGTCCATTATTTCGCTGTTTGTCCCAGCTGATTCCATGTAGGCTTCGATGATTTCATTTAAGTCTGTAGGCCTGATGCTCAGTGCCAGCGCCCTCGCTTCTTCAATTGTAAAATCCTCATGATTAGCTTTAATCCCACCATAAAGTACCAGGCTCCCAAACTCCACAATGGATAACTTCTCTTTTCCAGGCTTCATAAGCTTTTCCTGCATATAACCGACCGCAAGCATATTAAACGTAGCTTTAAATTCCCGGTCCTTGAAGTCTATTATGATTTCGTCAGCCGGGAGTGCTGTAATTTTCTTTGCCATGTCTTACCTCCTATGGTGTTTCTGGTTTTTTAGGATATGTGACCGGACCGGACGCAAAAAAAGCAGTCGCCTGGGCTGCTGTGTAATCTGTATTTGCCGTGTCTCCGAAAAATCTGATCTGACTATCTGATTCACGGGGAATAAAATTAATCGTTGTGGAATCAGTTGAGAAATTAAGATTGTCTGTTGACTGCTGAATAGTCTGGTTTCCTGGCTGTGCTTTGCCTTTGAGTAACCAAACCTGCTCTTTTGTTCCGCCAAGCTGCTCAACTTCATATCCGACGGCAATGTCCGGCGGCTGATCTCCTGCTTTTTCAATGACTATACCATCAACTATAGTATTGCCCATAATCTCCGCCCTGGTCTCTGCAAAGACTTTATTTGTATCTACTGCTACCGCAATGCCTTTGAGCATTCCCACATCTTCCTCTTTGTTTCCATCTCCGTACAAAGTACCTGTTGCAACCTGTGGGGTAATCTGTATCTGCATGGCCTTTCCGAATGGTTTCACTGGTCCGTATGTAGTCCCTTCTGCTGTGTCAGTAAGCAATAAGCAGTAAACAAGTCTAGCTACGTTAATTCGATTCGACTTTTTAGACGACATCTGTATCCTCCTTTACATGTTTAAAATTCAAATTACCACGCCACATTTTCCCGTTCGTATCATATGAAAAAGTGACGTTTGGGAAAGTGTTATATTTAATATTTATAAGAGCCTTTTTCAAGATACCCGTTTTATTAATTACGTCCTGTCTACCTTTGCCCCATATATCAATCTCATAAGTTTCGGATTCCTCTGTTACTTCACCATTACCGGATAACTCCG
The DNA here is from genome assembly GCA_937901695.1 of uncultured Anaerocolumna sp. Taxonomy (GTDB): domain Bacteria; phylum Bacillota; class Clostridia; order Lachnospirales; family Lachnospiraceae; genus Anaerocolumna. Next base: position 1,269 of record CALDJN010000129.1, on the reverse strand, counting down.
ATTCTTCGAAAGATTGATACCATGTTGCACAAGGTGCCATAATTGGTTTTGATAAATCAATTACTGGAATGTTTAGTGTAGTTTTTATGATCTGCTCTATATCCACTACTGCACCACCTTTTTCATTAAGTCATGAATGGCTGATTCAATGTCACCCTCTGAGGCCTGTAACGCTCGATCCATGAACTTTGTGCCTGGAACAAAGGTTTTCCCATCTCTCGCAATATGACCATCGTTTAACTGCAGCCATTTATATCCGGTGTACTTACCTCCCTTGATGCTGACGTAATAATTGCCTTGTTTATTCTTTCTGACCGTGTATTTTACATCATCTTTTGCATGAACGTAAGGCCGTGTTCCATCGTAGTTGCGCGGCTCTGATTCCAGTCGTTCTTCAATGTCGGATCGGTGCAAATATCTAATCACATTCTTTTTAATTGCTGGTCCTATTTTGCTCAATACTTTACGTTCTTCTGCTTGCAGCTCCTTCGGTAAATCTCTAAGCATCTGGTCAATAGATGATATCTGGTCTTTGTATTCAAGAGTAGTCCTCATTCCGTCACCCCACCGTCAAAGATAATGTCGATTCATCTTTTTGGAACGTTCTCAAAATGTTATACCTGGCCCCTTTGTATACTACCTGTTGCGGATTAACCAGTTCTTCATTTTTTAGAATTGATGCATTTTCAAAATCCTCCGGATCAATCTCTAAAGAGAGTTTAGGAGATAACCCCACTGCATAAGCCTGATAAAATTCGCTTCTGGTACAAGATGCCTTATTACAGAACACTTCTATTTCTGCCGGACCAACTTTGCTTCCATCAGCTGTGAGCGTAACCAGTATACACACTTCATTTCTCATGGTGTTACCTCCTCTCCTTTGTATTCACTGGCAAGTGACATGGCTATCTTTGTTGCTTCATATGATTGTCTGTACCTGTCAGCTTCGCCGTTATAGTTCATCTGCCACCTTAGATATAGTCTTAGAGCAGCCAAAGAAAGCATATCCCCGGACGGTATGATGTTTACACCACTCATACTCAAATCCGTAAGATATGCTTCTTTCAGCATTTCTAATTCATCATCCAGTTTCATGTGGCTGATTCTAACCATACTGCGCATTTCTTCTTTTGATACAGTTATGGTCAGCATATAACCACCCCTTTATTAGGCTGATTTCTTGGTTACGGTGACCAGCGAATTCTTGTCAATCGTCTTTCCGTCACAGATCATAACAGCCTTAGTCACCTGGTCCTCAGTATCATTGTC
>CALDJN010000128.1 GCA_937901695.1 uncultured Anaerocolumna sp. | reverse complement strand
GCGAAGCGAAAGCCGCAGGGACGGGCTGACCTGCTTTTGGTGTGGCGATAGCCACACCAGTGATTAGCCCCCCGTATCTAACAGGGGGGCACAAATACAATAAAAAACAGTTTTAAAATCCTGCAAATACCTTATTATATAAAGGTTTGTGGGATTTTTTAAGTATGTCAACTACAACCCTTTCAGTTGACATACTTTTTTGATTGGAGGGATATAGTTGAGTGAAAATGGATTATGGGTACAGGTACTAAAAGAAAAGAGAACTTACTATGGTATCTCGCAAAACCGCCTTGCAGTTGCAGCTGGAATCACAAGACAGTATCTAAGTGACATTGAAAATGGCAGAGCTTCACCATCGGAAGACATCAAAGAGACTATTTTAAAATCACTGGAACGTTTTAATCCTGACTCGCCTCTTGAAATGCTGTTTGACTATGTGAGGATACGTTTCCCCACTGTAAATGTAAAACATGTTATTGAAGATATACTGCTTCTTAAAATGAAATACATGCTTCATGAGGACTATGGTTTTTATTCCTATGCAGAGCATTATGCTTTGGGAGATATTTTTGTAATGGTATCTCCTGATGAAAAGAAAGGAGTACTGCTAGAGCTTAAAGGACGGGGCTGCAGGCAATTTGAAGGATTTCTTCTGGCACAGCACAGAAGCTGGTATGATTTTTTCATGTGTGCAATAGGTGAAGGCGGCGTATTCAAACGATTGGATTTAGCTATAAATGACAAGGCAGGTATACTTGATATTCCAAAGCTCACTGAAAAATGCCGAAATGAAGAATGCATTTCAGTATTTCGAAGTTTCAAGAGCTATCGAAGTGGTGAGCTTATACACCGTGAGGAAAAAGAAGCCATGGGAAATACACTCTATATCGGTTCCCTGAAAAGTGAAATTTACTTTTGCATATATGAAAAGGACTATGAACAGTACGTGAAAAACGGCGTTCCCATAGAAGAAGCAGAGGTCAAAAACCGTTTTGAAATTAGGCTGAAAAATGATAGAGCCTATCATGCAATTATTGACCTTCTGTCATATAGAGATGCAGAACGTACAGCTTTTTCCATTATAAACCGTTACCTTCGATTTGTTGACAAGATAGAGAATAAGAGGCGCAGTGAATGGAAGATAAATGAAAGTTGGGCCTGGTTTATAGGCAAGGACCGTGAAAAGCTCAAACTTACCACCAAACCGGAGCCCTATTCCTTTGTACGTACCTTAAACTGGCTAGGGCGTCAGGTTGCCCCAACATTAAAGGTGGCACTTTTAATCGATCAGATACGTGGCACAAACATCATCTATGATATTATACAAAATGCCAAACTAACAAAAAGGCATGAGAAAATACTACAGCAGCAGGTGGATAATACAGAACAGATGGTAACTAACTGCAACTGATAAATAGAATTTTATTTGATTATATAATGAAAGATTATGGAAGGAGAAATGTGTAATGAATTTCGGACAGAATCTATACAACTGGTTTTTAAGCAATGCCCAGTCACTTGTGCTCATGGCAATTGTAGTAATCGGGCTTTATCTTGGTTTCAAGAGGGAGTTTTCCAAGCTCATTGGTTTTCTTATAATTGCACTTATTGCCGTAGGTCTGGTTTTCAATGCTTCTGGCGTCAAGGATGTACTTTTGAACCTGTTTAACAGAGTTGTTGGTGCATAAGGAGGTGAAGGAAGATATGGAAATGCAAGTCTATATCGCTAATATTGGTAAATACAACGAGGGCGAATCAGTAGGTGCGTGGTTTACTCCACCTATAGACATGGAAGATGTCAAGGAGCGCATTGGCTTAAATGGTGAGTATGAAGAATATGCCATTCATGATTATGAGCTGCCCTTTGATATTGACGAGTACACATCCATTGATGAAATAAATCGTCTGTGTTCTATGGCAGAAGAATTGGAGGGAACTCCAATTGAGGACGAAATGAGAGAAATTCAGAGAACTTTCTTTGGCAGCTTTGAAGAGATGGTGGAGCACAAGGATGATATTATCTGTTATCCTGATTGTGACGACATGGAGGATGTCGCCTACTATCTACTTGAGGAATCCGGAAGGCTTGGTGAGATCCCCTCCGATTTACAAAACTATATTGACTATAAAGCCTATGGGCGAGATCTTGAGATTGAAGGAAATTTCCTTGTCACTCCCCATGGGGTTTTTGAATATGCAGGTTAGTTAAAAAATTTCCAGAAAAGGTGCCAGTGCTATAATTATCCCCTGTTAATTTATGTACTGGTCACCTTTCTTATTTGAAAATTCAAAACAGAAAGGATTGTTACATGTGAAGAAGATTAAAAGCTATACAAGCATCTGGAATGTGGAAAAGGTCATATATGCAATCAATGATTTCCAGCTGCCTTTTCCGGTTACATTCACGCAGATGGCATGGTTTGTTTGCTCCCTACTTCTGGTAGTTATGTTTGCAAATGTTTCACCACTTTCAATGATCCATGGTGCACTGCTTAAATATGTGGGAATCCCTGCTGCGCTTACATGGTTCATGTCACAAAAGACTTTCGATGGGAAAAAGCCCTTCGGCTTTTTAAAATCCGTGTTTTCATACATCGTTAGAGCAAAAGTTACTTATGCAGGAAAACCAGTGAGACTTAAAAAAGAAATTGTGGACGAAGCTATTACCGCAGTTAGGAGTGAAATTTATGACTTATCCCATTAAATATATAGAAAATAATCTTGTATTTAACCATGATGGAGAATGTTTTGCTTATTATGAGATGATACCCTACAATTACTCATTTCTCAGTCCGGAAGAAAAATATCAGGTGCACGACAGTTTTCGTCAGCTTATAGCCCAGAGCCGTGATGGAAAAATACATGCCTTGCAGATTGCAACAGAATCCAGTATCAGGATAACACAGGAGAACAGCAAGAGAGAAGTCACTGGAAAATTAAAGGAAGTTGCCTATCAAAAAATCGACCAGCAGACCGAAGCGTTAGTCAGCATGATTGGTGAAAACCAGATTGACTATCGCTTTTTTATTGGCTTCAAGCTCCTTTTAAACGAGCAGGAAGTGAGCATTAAAACTATAGGTGAGTCCATAGCTATGACTTTTTCTGATTTTCTACATGAGGTAAATCACAAGCTCATGGGTGATTTTGTAAGCATGAGCAATAAAGAAATTGACAGGTTTATGAAAATGGAGCGTTTGCTTCAAAGCAAGATTTCCCGCAGATTTAAATTTCGCAGGCTAAACAAGAATGATTTTGGCTACTTAATTGAACATCTCTATGGAAAGACAGGTACACCTTATGAGGAATATGAATACCATTTGCCTGTAGAAAAGCTAAAGCAGGAAACTCTAGTAAAAAGATATGACATTATAAAACCTACTCGCTGCCTGGTGGAAGAAAAGCAGAGATACTTGAGAATTGAACATGAAGACCAAACGACCTATGTTTCCTATTTCACTATAAATTCCATTGTGAGAGAGCTTGATTTTCCATCCTCGGAAATTTTCTACTATCAGCAGCAGCAATTTACTTTCCCCATAGACACCTCTATGAATGTAGAAATTGTCGCCAACAAGAAAGCTTTGACTACTGTTAGAAACAAGAAAAAAGAGCTTAAAGACTTGGACAATCATGCTTGGGAGTCCAACAATGATACAGGTAATGATGTTTTAGAAGCGCTTGATAATGTAAATGAACTGGAAACCAATCTGGATAAGACAAAGGAAGCTATGTACAAGTTGAGCTATGTTATATGTGTATCAGCTTCAAGCCTTGATGAACTGAAACGCCGTTGTAATGAAGTTATGGACTTCTATGACGATTTAAGCATTAAGCTGGTACGCCCTTTTGGAGATATGCTGGGACTTCATGGTGAATTTCTACCTGCCAGCAAGCGCTACATGAATGACTATATCCAGTATGTTACCAGTGATTTTTTAGCTGGTTTAGGCTTTGGTGCCACACAGATGCTTGGAGAAAAAGAAGGAATATACATTGGATACAATCTTGACACAGGGCGAAATGTGTACTTAAAGCCTAGCCTTGCAGCCCAGGGCGTGAAAGGTTCTGTTACCAATGCTCTTGCAGCAGCTTTCCTTGGTTCACTTGGTGGTGGAAAATCATTTTCAAACAACCTGCTTGTTTATTATGCTGTTCTCTATGGAGGACAGGCGGTAATTGTTGATCCAAAGTCCGAGCGCGGCAGGTGGAAAGAAACACTGCCGGAAATTGCCCATGAAATCAACATTATAAACCTTACGAGAGAGGAAAGTGACAAGGGATTGCTTGACCCTTACGTGATTATGAAAAAAACAAAGGATGCGGAAAGCCTTGCAATTGACATTCTTACCTTTTTAACTGGAATTTCAAGTCGTGATGGAGAGAAATTCCCGGTTCTTCGTAAAGCCATTCGCAGAGTAACACAAAGTGAAAATAAAGGACTTTTGCGTGTCATTGATGAGCTGCATAAGGAAAATACAACTGTTGCCAACAGTATTGCCGATCATATTGACAGTATTAAGGACAGTAATCTTGGTCAACTGTTATTTTCAGGCGGTACTACTATTCAGTCTATCAGCCTTGACAGACAGCTGAACGTCATACAAGTGGCTGACTTGGTACTGCCGGATGCAGAAACAAATTTTAAGGAATATACCACCGTAGAACTTCTAAGCGTAGCCATTTTAATTGTTATAAGCACCTTTGCTCTTGACTTCATTCATTCCGAACGCAGTGTATTTAAAATTGTGGACTTGGATGAAGCATGGAGTTTTTTGCAGGTGTCACAGGGTAAGACACTTTCCAACAAGCTTGTAAGGGCTGGCC
>CALDJN010000127.1 GCA_937901695.1 uncultured Anaerocolumna sp. | reverse complement strand
AAGGCATTGAAAAAATTTATAAACAGTTAATGGATACCTTGACAGAAGCTGGACTAAAACCAATAGAAGCAACTGGAAAGGAATTCGATCCTAATTTTCATAATGCAGTAATGCATGCAGAGGATCCAGAAATGGGTGAAAACATAGTAGCTGAAGAATTCCTAAAAGGTTATATATTTAAAGAAACTGTAGTAAGACACAGTATGGTAAGAGTTGTTAATTAAAGTAATATAATTATTTATATAGTAAATAAATTTATATACTAATATATCTAAATATAATATCAATTATATTTATCTAATTATAATTTATTATTAACTTGTAATAATTTATATTGAAAAAATTTAGGAGGAATAAATTATGGGTAAAATCATAGGAATCGATTTAGGAACGACAAACTCATGTGTTGCCGTTATGGAAGGTGGAAAACCAGTAGTTATAGCCAATACAGAAGGTTCTAGAACTACACCATCAGTTGTTGCATTTACAAAGACAGGAGAAAGATTAGTTGGTGAACCTGCAAAACGTCAGGCTGTAACTAACGCTGACAAGACAATCTCTTCTATTAAGAGACATATGGGTACAGACTTTAAGATTAATATAGATGATAAGAGATTCACACCTCAGGAAATCTCCGCAATGATTCTGCAAAAATTAAAAGCAGACGCAGAAAGTTATTTAGGAGAAACTGTTACAGAAGCTGTTATTACAGTTCCTGCTTATTTTAACGATGCTCAAAGACAGGCAACTAAAGATGCTGGTAAGATTGCAGGCCTTGACGTTAAGAGAATTATTAACGAGCCTACTGCTGCAGCTTTAGCTTATGGACTTGATAACGAAAAAGAACAAAAAATCATGGTTTACGACTTAGGCGGCGGTACATTTGATGTTTCCGTTATCGAAATTGGTGATGGTGTAATTGAAGTTTTAGCTACTTCTGGTGATAACAGACTTGGTGGTGATGACTTCGACGAAAGAGTTACCAGATACATGATTGACGAGTTTAAGAGAACAGAAGGTGTTGATTTATCAACTGATAAAATGGCACTTCAAAGATTAAAAGAAGCAGCAGAAAAAGCAAAGAAAGAATTATCTTCTGCAGCTACAACAAATATAAACTTACCTTTCATTACTGCAACAGCAGAAGGACCAAAGCATTTTGATATGAACCTGACAAGAGCAAAATTCGATGAATTAACTCATGACTTAATAGAAAGAACTGCTACTCCTGTTCAAAACGCATTAAGAGATGCTGGTATTTCTGCTTCTGAGTTAAGTAAAGTTTTACTTGTTGGTGGTTCTACCCGTGTTCCTGCTGTACAGGATAAAGTAAAACTATTAACCGGTCATGAACCATCCAAAACCTTAAACCCTGACGAATGTGTTGCTATCGGCGCTTCTGTTCAAGGCGGTAAATTAGCAGGAGATGCTGGTGCAGGAGATATCTTATTACTTGATGTTACACCATTATCTTTAAGCATTGAAACTATGGGTGGTGTTGCTACAAGATTAATTGAAAGAAATACAACTATCCCTACTAAGAAGAGTCAAATCTTCTCTACAGCTGCAGACAACCAGACAGCTGTTGATATTAATATCGTTCAAGGTGAAAGACAATTTGCCAAAGACAACAAGAGTCTTGGACAATTTAGACTAGATGGTATTCCACCAGCAAGAAGAGGTGTTCCTCAAATCGAGGTTACATTTGACATTGATGCTAATGGTATCTTAAATGTATCTGCAAAAGATTTAGGAACAAGTAAAGAACAACACATTACAATTACTGGTGGTTCTAACATGTCAGACTCTGATATTGATAAAGCGGTAAAAGAAGCTGCTGAATTCGAAGCACAGGATAAGAAACGTAAAGAAGCTGTTGAAGTTAGAAATGATGCAGATTCTATGGTATTCCAGACAGAAAAAGCATTAAGCGATGTTGGTGACAAACTTAATGCAGATGATAAATCTAAGGTAGAAGCTGATTTAAATCACTTAAAGGATTTAGTAGAAAAATCAAATCCAGAGGTAATGTCTGAAGGAGAAGTAGCAGATCTAAAAGCTGCAAAAGAAAAGTTAATGGAAAGTGCTCAAAATTTATTTGCAAAAATGTATGAAGGAGCTCAAGGAGCTCAAGGACCTCAAGGAGCACAAGGCGGGCCAGCTCCTGACTATACAACTGGCGGTGGACCAGCTGATGACGTAGTAGATGGAGATTATAGAGAAGTATAATCTGATTAAGTATCTATAGCCTGACAAGATTGGTCTTCCATAAATGATATCTATATAAGAATGAAATAATTCAAAATATTTTATTCAAAAGTAAATCATTTATAATATAATTTACTTAAAATATAAATATCAATGTTTGACTTTTTCTGATATTTTGTATAGTATATTGGTTGTGGGTCGTTCCCTAACATTTATAAATAGGCGGTCTTTTGACTGCCTATTTGTGGATTAAGGATAAAATGCAGCCAAGGGGATAAATTCGCCTGTGGGCAAGTGGAATATCCGCTTTGGCTACTTAGTAGAAAGTGAAGAAGTTTGGACTAAAAGTCAAGAAATAGATATGAGGATTTTCTTGGCAGTTTTTGTTCGCTTAGAAAATTCGCAAGGAGGATAGATGAAATCATGGCAGATAAACGTGATTATTATGAAGTCTTGGGGGTCTCCAAGTCTGCAACAGATGATGAATTAAAAAAAGCATATAGAAAATTAGCAAAAAAATATCACCCGGATGCAAATCCTGGTGACAAAGAAGCAGAAGCTAAATTCAAAGAAGCTTCGGAAGCCTATGCAGTATTAAGTGATCAGGATAAACGTAGACAATATGATCAATTCGGTCATGCTGCATTTGAAGGCGGCGCTGGCGGTGCCGGTGGCTTTGACTTTACCAATATGGATATGGGGGATATCTTTGGAGATATCTTTGGAGATTTATTTGGAGGCGGCAGAAGCAGAAGGTCCAGTAATGGGCCAATGAATGGTGCTAATGTTAGAGCTGCAGTAAGGATTACTTTTGAAGAAGCGGTATCCGGTGTTGATAAAGAATTAGAATTAAATCTAAAAGAGGAATGTACTACTTGCCATGGTACAGGTGCAAAACCAGGAACTCATCCTGAAACCTGTTCAAAATGCGGTGGTAAAGGCCAGGTTGTATATACACAGCAGTCCTTATTTGGTATGGTAAGAAATGTACAAACCTGTCCAGATTGCCATGGTACAGGTAAAGTAGTAAAAGAAAAATGTTCTGATTGTTATGGTACTGGATATGTAACTAAGCGAAAGAAGATTGCAGTTTCCATACCTGCAGGTATTGATAGTGGTCAAAGTATCAGAATTCGTGAAAAAGGGGAACCTGGAATTAACGGTGGCGAGAGAGGTGACTTATTAGTAGAAGTTACCGTAAGCAGACATCCAATATTCCAAAGACAGGATTATGACATCTATTCTACAGTACCAATTTCTTTTGCACAGGCAGCATTAGGTGCCGATATCCGTATTAACACTGTAGATGGAGATGTTATCTATACGGTAAAAGCAGGTACACAAACAGATACTAAAGTACGTTTAAGAGGCAAGGGTGTTCCAACACTTCGTAATAGACAGGTGCGTGGTGACCATTATGTTACTTTAGTTGTTCAAGTTCCAACAAAATTAACCAGTGAGCAAAAAGAATTATTACAAAAATTCGATGATGCCATGAACGGTAAAAGTGAGGAGCCAGAACATGAAAAAGAAAAAGGAAAGAAGAAATTCTTTGGTAAATAATCATGAAATGGACAAAATTAACTTTAAAAACTATGTCAGAAGCGGAAGATCTTATCAGTAATATGTTAACTGAATTAGGATTTGAAGGCATTGAAATAGTAGACAATGTTCCAATTACAGAAGAAGAGAAAAAAGCCATGTTCATTGACATACTGCCTGAAGTAAATGAAATGGATAAAACAGCAACTATCAGTTTTTATTTACAGGAAGGCGAAAATGTAGAGGAAACCATGGCTAAAATTCAGGATGGTTTAGATGAATTAGCAGAATTTGTGGATGTAGGCAGCAGAAAGATAATGATTTCTGAAACAGAAGATGTAGATTGGATAAACAATTGGAAAAAATTTTTTAAACCGTTTCGTGTTGATGATACCATTGTAATTAAACCAACATGGGAATCATTAGACCATGTTTCTGAGAATGATCTTATCATTGAAATTGATCCAGGTACTGCTTTTGGAACAGGTTCTCACGAGACTACCAAGTTATGTATCATTGGTTTGAAAAAGTATGTAAATTCAGGTACAAGATTGTTAGATGTAGGCTGTGGCAGTGGAATTCTATCTATTATCGGAGCAAAACTTGGTGCAGATACCGTATTCGGAACGGATATTGATCCCAATGCAGTAAATTCTGCTTATGAAAATGCAGAAGTGAATCATATATCCAAGGATGTTTTAACCATAATGAGCGGAGATATCATATCCGACGAAACTATCCAAAAACAAGCAGGCTTTCAATGCTATGATGTTGTGGTAGCAAACATATTAGCAGATGTTATTATTCCTCTTTCTGCAGAGATTGGAAAACACATGAAATCAGGCGGTATATTTATCAGCTCTGGAATTATAAACATGAAAAAGGAAAAGGTAAAGGAAGCCATTTTAAAAAATGGTTTTCATATATTAGAAATAAATGAAATGGGTGACTGGGTTTCTATTGTAGCACAGAAATGATAGTTAGAAACTATGACACAAGACTTCTTAAGAAGAGACTGGGTTTCCATTGTAGCACAGAAATAGTTTGACAAAACTCACCTCATAATATATAACTATAGCTGCTGATATATATTCAGCAGCTTTTTATGTAATGGAAGAATACAAATGTCATTCTAAAATAGCGGTCATATGTCATTCTGAGCCTGAAAGGCGAAGAATCTCATTTATAAGTTGGGATTCTTCGCTTCCGCTGAGAATCTCATTTACAAACAGGGATTCCTCGTTGCGCAAGACCACTGGTCTTAAATATTTAAAAAGCATAATAATCAGCATGGCTGAATTTTTGCTCAGAATGACATATAGTAAATCAAAGATTTTTTCACTGCCCTTGCCGCGCCTAGAATGATATGCTTTCACAGGAATGGCAGTTTTATATAAATATATCAAGGAAGGCATGGTGCTTGTTATGTACCGTTTCTATGTAGACCAAAGTCAAATAGGTGAACAATTTATCACCATCAAAGGCACAGATGTAAACCACATAAAGAATGTATTGCGGATGCGTATAGGAGAGAAACTAGTAATTTGTAATGGACAAGGGAAAGACTTCTATTGTATAATAGACAGGGAGTCAAAGGACGAAATTACGGTTTCTATTGAAGAAATCTGTGATACAGATACAGAATTGGACGGAAAAATATATTTATTCCAAGGCCTTCCGAAAAAAGACAAAATGGAGTTAATCATACAAAAGGCAGTAGAACTTGGTGTATATGAAATCATTCCAGTTATGACACAAAGAACTGTTGTAAAATTAGAAGATAAAAAAAAGGAAGCCAAGAAATTAGAACGTTGGCAGTTAATTGCTACAAGTGCAGCAAAACAATCCAATCGTGGAATCATACCTATGGTATCAGATACCATGAACTTTAAAGAAGCATTAAATTATGCGAAAAATATGGATGTAAAAATAATACCATATGAAGAAGCAGATGGTATAAATAAAACAAAAGAAATCATCCAAAGCATGAAAAGTAATCAGTCCGTAGCCGTATTTATCGGTCCAGAAGGCGGCTTTGAAGAAAAAGAGATTGGGCAGGCTTTAGAAGCAGGCATATTGCCAATAACCTTAGGAAGAAGAATTTTACGTACTGAAACAGCCGGACTTGCCATATTATCTATGGTTATGTTACAGATGGAACATGAATGATAGGATGTATGATGCTAGCTTATTAAGAATTACCATTCTTTTAAATATATAATGAAAATAATAAAAGTAATAATATAGGAACATAGTCTATCATTTTACTT
>CALDJN010000126.1 GCA_937901695.1 uncultured Anaerocolumna sp. | reverse complement strand
TATAGAAGTATATAAAACCTTCTGTGGATTCTCAAAAATATAATCTGCTACTCTCTTCTCTGATTTAGTAAACTTTGCATAATTTGATTCTATTGTTGCAAAAATCCCGTTCATTATCCAACTCTCCTTTTATCCTTTAACCTTTCTAACGTGATGCCGCAGCAGCTACTCAAAACAATAGGTGAAAAAGTTCTAAATGAGAATTCTAAATGCATTTCTTCTAAAATTCATTTGGGATTTCATTTTGGAATTCTTCCAAATGGAAGACTATGCCTTCCATTTGAGAAGCTGCTTTTTATTCACGCTTTTATAGCCTTAACAAATCTTTTAGTAATATCCATAGGACGAGTAATGGCAGTTCCAACTACAGCTGCATGTACACCAGCATCCATTGCTGCCTTTAATTGTTCCGGATACCATATGCCTCCTTCGGCAATAACAGGTATCCTTAATGCACCAGCCATTTGTTTCATTAGAGAAATGTTAGGAAGTTCTATATCCTGGGTATCTTTAGTATAACCACTAAGGGTAGTTCCAACAAGGTCAAATCCTAATTCTTCTGCATGAATACCATCTTCTAAACAAGAGCAATCGCCCATGAATAACATATCCGGATATTTGTTTCGAATCTTCTTAAAAAACTCATCTAATGTTAATCCAAATGGTCGAAGCCTATTGGTTGCATCGATTGCAATAATATCCGGCTTACTTTCCATAAGAGCATCTACACATTCTTCTGTAGGTGTTATGTAAACTTCACTATCTTTAAAATTTTCTTTATATAAACCGATAATTGGCAAATCAACAGTTTCTTTTATCTTAATAATGTCCTCAGGTGAATTAGCTCTAATTCCGCAAGCTCCTCCTAGCTGAGCTGCGTATGCCATTCTGGACATTATATAAGAGCTGTAGAGAGGCTCGTTATCCAAAGCCTGACAAGAAACGATTAACCCACCCTTAATTTTGTTAAAAACTTCTGTATTATTTTTCATTACTTTGACCTCCAGATATATATACCTTGCCTTGGGCTAAAGCTTAAGCTTGGTCCAATTCGTCAAATCAATTCTACTTAATTTTACTATAACGTGTATTCTTTTACAATAGATATTGATTTTATAGTATATATTATGATTGCAATAAGTATTAATAATCTTATAGTATATATTGATTACAGCAGATATTAATAATCTTATAGTATATTATGATTACAATAGATATTTATCTTATAGTATATTATGATTACAATAGATATTTATCTTATAGTATGTATTATGATTTCAACAGGTATTAACCCTATAGCATATATTATGCATTTTTCATATTTTATAACTGGCATCCAGACCAATCTCAAACATTCTTCTCCATGGCATATATACTTGATTAATACATACCTTTTCGGCTATGGAGGATAATTTAGAATCAACAAATTCCTGTAATTTTTCCCGAACTAAAACACTTACAATACCATTACTTTCTTTTACATCAAAATAATTCATTCCAAGCTTCTCTAATTCATGTTGGATTATATATTTACGTACGACAGCACAGTAACCTGCATCTTCTATATATCTTTCTACTAAAAAATCTCTGTGTTCTTTACAGTTATTCCTATAAAGGTATAAAACCCCTTGACTGATAGCAGTTCCAAGTGTATTGGAAGAAGTATTCCATCCTGCATAACCTGCAACCTTCATTAACAAATTTCTCTTATTCAGCAATGCGATTAATTCTAAATCAGCTCCATTTACAAAGCTATTATCTCCAATGGTAACAGGTTTGCCTTGGTTTAACTGTTCTTCAATATATGACACAAACTCTGTCAGATTTCTTTCTACACAATAATTCTGATTTTTTACAGGTTGGGCAGATGCTTCTAACATTTCATTAGCAGGTGCACTGACAGCAAGAATTAGGTCTGCTTCTGTAGGAGACTCTGTTTGTATACACCCTGCAGCCATAATTTGATATTTTAAGGTTTCTCCCAGGGTTCTGTCTTCATATGCAGGAATTAAATATGGTGCGTGAATGGAAGCATATTTTACATAAATATTAGGTGTTCTTCCATTCATTTTATTGACCACCCTTGCAAGGAGAGTCATAGCAACTTCATCAGCACCAGGATACATAAGCACCTGGTCTTGTAATAAATCATTGTTTATCTTTTCTCTTACGATTTCCTGATCCATTGCAGTAAATCCATATTTTGCTGAATCATCCTGAGGTATAATCATAAAATCAATATACCCATTCTTTACATAATCTAAAGTTAATAGATTCATAGCCAGGTTAACTTTGCGTCTATGAGTATAATCCTCTAAATACTCCCTTTTTACTTTTTTATGTAAATCAGTAAGTTCTTCACCTACTTCCATTCCCAGTCTGCCTTTATGTTCCAATTCACCTATCTTATGAATTTCTGCTCCACAATTTTCATAATAATCCGGTTCTTCATCATCGGAAGAATTTTCAGGGCACCTCATAATACAATGGAAGGCGTATATTTTTAGATTCTCATTATCTTGCTTTAATTCTTTGATAATTTCTAATCTTTCCTGAATCTCTTCAACACTGTAATGGTGAAGCCTTGATGGAATCAAACCACCATAGACCAGAGTATCTATAGATATGACTAAAGCATCTGCAGCTTTACAGGATTTCTTAAGGAATTCCTGAATTTCCGCTGTATTAGCCGGCATTTTTTTATCTCCTAATTTATCCGGTCTTACAATTTGAAAATCTAAGTTACATGAACTTGCTTTTTCAACCGGAAATTTGTGCGGGGACACTAAATTGCTATCATTATTAAAGGGTGCTAAACCACCGGAACTATTGTTATTATGAAATAATTTATATGGAAAATCATAATTACAAGGCCTTTCATCAAGTGGAAGTAATACAATTTTTTTCATAACCTTAATCCTCCATTTTAGTATAATCCCAATGCAATTGAATTCCCTCTTTTACTAATAATTGTTGGAAATTCTCCACTTTATTTTCTAATATTTCTTCTAAAGTTACATTGTAATCCATTGCATATGCTGCTAATAAACCAGCAACCTCTCCAACATTCCATTCCACTGGATGAAGACGATAGCACCCATTGGTAAGATGTGTACATCCAATATTCTTGCAGGCTGGAATTAAATTTTTAATTCGTACTGGAATCATTGCAGATAAAGGAATTTCAAAAGGATAGGTCTCATCATAAAGGAAAGAATGGGTTTTAGTAGTCAGATGAATATCAATAGCATAATGTCCAACGCCTACAGAATCTTTCACAGTTGGTGGTACTTTATTAAACTTTTTGCTTACATCTTGCTCACAAATAGTTTTCTTTGCAACTATTCTTCTAGATTCCCTTATATAAGGTGCTTTTGCAAGTCCATCCTCTGTACCCATTATATCTGGTCTTAACCCCACCGGATATCCTTTTCCGCCATCTGCTCTTGGTGCGTCATTTTGCAGCCAATATACCAAACACATTGTTTGTTCTTTTGCTAACTCTCTATTTACTTTTGCATTTATATCCTCATATATATTACCTAGACTAAAATCATTTTGTGGTATATTAATGAGGGAAACTTCCTTTACAGAAGGGTCTTTATAATTTTTTGTATCTATAATTCTTCTATAACTCCATAAGCCCAAAGGTTTTTCTGGCACCTCATTATCGAACATGGAGAATAAGACTTTTTTCTGTGTCTCAGCATTAGGAGCATACCAGCTAAACAATTTATTATCGTCATAAGGTACATCTAAATTCTTAAAATACTCATACTCTTCTGGCTTAGGAATCTTATAATCGCCCTCTGGATTTAATTCTAATGCTACCACCCAGGTAATTGGCTGTATATCGTATGGATTACCTGTTTCCGGAGCATGCAGTTCTCCAGTTTCCTCCTTACTTTCAGCACCAGTTCTATATTCTGCATGAACAAGTGGCAATAAGTCACCGCAATCGGTAGCATCTAAGAAATAATTTGCTTCTATTTTTTTCGTTTCATGACTCAGTATATTCTTTACGGTAACTGACCGAATAACATCATTCATAACTAAACTATCTACGGCAACTGTATTATATTCAATTACTAAGGTTCCATTTTGTATATATGGAGCTAAATAGGAGTTAAGAATATTCTTTGCTACTTTTGGTTCATGGGCGATTCTTGAAACCCATGAATTACCCGGACAAAATCTATCTCTATTCTTAATTTCGTCACTAATATTTGGTAAACTCCTATAATGTTTTCTTACATCCTCTCTGTAATTTAAATAGCTTTTCGTAGCGCCAAATTCTTCTATCCATTTATGCTCATCAGGCGGAACTCCCTGAGTAGTTAACTGACCTCCTACCCAGTCCGTTTCTTCACACATATATACTTTTTTACCTGTTTTAGCGGCACTGATAGCTGCCTGAACTCCGCCTAAACTGCCACCTATTACAGCAATATCAAACTTCATAAATTTCCCTTTCCCCCTTTTCTGTAATCTTATACTTGGTCAGAGCGTCAAAATTAAATAATAAACCATAACCACAAGTGGAATATAAATCCCATATGGTGCCTGTTAATCCAAGTAAATTTACGAATAAACATTACCTCCATTTTTGAAGTTTTGACATATCTACTATCCTTTCCAAATTTCTGTTAAGTTATCTAAATTTTGTGAAAATATTTTTTATCATCTTAACTATGGGAAATATTTTTTTTATTACCATTATCCTATAACTTTTTCATTAAAAAATCAATATATTTCATAAAAATTAATAAAAATAATTTTCATTAATATTAATTTTGAAAATTATTTTTATTCTACTTGCTTTTTCATATATTTATACTATAATTTTTTATAAAGAATATTATAAATTAATCCTGCAATTTACGCAGTCAAAGTGGATATTCACCTGCCTTCAGGCAAGTTTATCTGCTTACGCTGCTTGCTCATAACCTATTGTCACTACGTGGCATTTCAGCAGGAACTTGAATTTCTGCTAAAACAGGGAAGTCATCCCAACTTTATATGTTGAGATTACCCCAGCTTTATATGTGGGGATTACCCCGGCTTTGCATGTGGGAGGGTTACCCCAGCTTTATATATTGTGGTTACCCAGCTTTATATATGGGGATTACCCCAACTTTATATGTTGAGATTACCCCAGCTTACAGAAGCGGTGGAAACTTCCCTTATGGGTTAAAAAATTTTTTTTCAGAATCTGGTACAAAAGAAAATTTAAAAAGAAAGGCTGCCACAAGAATTCTTTTGTACTTACTATTTAGGCAGGAGGCTGTCCCATAATAGCCTCTGGATTTGGTCTTGTTATGAATATATTAGCCTTAGATGTTGGGGGTACAGCAATAAAATCTGCACTGATAAATCATGGTGAAATATTAAAATGTGATGAATGTTTATCAGAAGCCAAGCTTGGAGGTCCGCAATTAATTAAGAATATTATGAAAACCATTGATTCTTATCACGATTACGACGTGATAAGCATTAGCTCTACTGGACAGGTTGATAGTGAAAAAGGCTATATTATATATGCCAATGAAAATGTACCTAATTATACCGGAACTAAATTATGTAACATCATTGAAGAAAAATATAAGAAACCTGTTTTTTTAGAAAATGATGTAAATGCAGCTGCACTTGGAGAAGGTTTTTACGGTGCCGGTAAAGGTGAAAAAGATTTTATATGTCTAACTTATGGTACTGGTGTTGGTGGAGCTATCGTTATAAATCGTAAAATATACAAAGGCTTTCATGGTGTAGCAGGGGAAATGGGTCATATGGTTACACACATAAATGGACTGCCTTGTAACTGCGGTCATAAAGGCTGTTATGAACAGTATGCATCTACTACTGCCCTTTTGCGAAAAGTAATGGCTTATGATAATAATATTAATGATGGATACTTAATTTTCTCAGAATTAGAAAAAGGAAATAATAGAATAAAAAGTATTGTAGACAACTGGATTGATGAAATAATATATGGGTTAATTAATTTAGTACATATCTTTAACCCATCCTGTATTATATTAGGTGGCGGAATTATGAAACAAAACTATATTATTGATTCTATTAACGAAAAAATACAAGATAAAATCATGGATAGCTTCAAAGGAATAAAAATAGTTCCGGCACAACTAGGCAATAATGCAGGTGTTTTTGGCATGGCTGCTATAGCAGAAGAAAAGATGAAACAATAATTTATACAAAAAGACAGTTTTTAAAATTTTTTCCCCTATTATTAATGCCTGAATTATATTATAATTTAGAGTAGAATAAATAATTTGAATGTCAAAAGACTTATACCAATGAAATTCCATTCAATAAACTATATTTAGACTTTTGGCATTCAAGTCAAATTATAATTTATAAAAGAGAGGAAATAAGGTTGAAAGAAAATAAATATATAGAAAGGATGCCACGAAACGAATCTTTCAACCTATATATTGTGGCAATATCACATCTGTAAGCAGACGTGATATATGGGTATAGAAATGAATATTATTGAAGCAAAAGATTACAAGGAATTAAGTAGAAAAGTAGCAAGCATAATCTCCGCACAAATTATTTTAAAACCAAATAGTGTATTAGGCCTTGCAACAGGCTCCACTCCTATTGGAACCTATAAGCAGCTGATTGAATGGTATAAAAAAGGTGATTTAGATTTTTCTAAAGTTACCAGCGTAAATTTAGATGAATATTGTGGTTTAGCAATAGAAAATGATCAAAGCTATCGCTATTTTATGAATCAAAACCTTTTCAATCATGTAAATATTAAAATGGAGAATACAAACGTTCCTAATGGGTTAGCTGCTGATACGGAAGCAGAATGCAATAGATATGACCAGTTAATTGAAAATCTTGGGGGTATTGATTTGCAGTTACTGGGAATCGGAAATAACGGTCACATTGGTTTTAATGAGCCTGACGTAATATTTGAAAAGGGAACACATGTAGTTGAGTTAAAGGAAACCACCATTAAAGCCAATGCAAGATTCTTTGAATCCATTGATGATGTTCCAAGGAAAGCTATCACTATGGGTATTAAATCTATTATGTCTGCAAAGAAAGTTATCTTAGTTGCCAATGGCTCAGGTAAGAGAGATATTATAAAGAAAGCAATCTATGGACCTGTAACCCCTGAAGTTCCTGCTTCTATTCTTCAACTTCATCCGGATTTAACAGTAGCTTATTGTTTTAATGATTAGCAGCATGAATAATTAGGAAGAAAGGATGCCTAAAATATGAAATTTATAAATGCAGAAGTATTTGTAGATGGCAAATTTCAAAAAGTTAATTTTGAAGTAAAAGATGATAAATTTACCATTATTAATAATGAATTATCCCCTGATAACGACCAGGATTGCATTAACTGTGAAGGCAAATTAATTTTACCTGGATTTATTGATATTCACTCACATGGCTGTATTGGTTACGATTTCATTCATGCCGATGTTAATGAAATTGAAAAAATGTGTGAGTTTTATGCCAGCAATGGAATCACTTCCATCTTAGCAACCACCATGACCATTGACCCTGAGGTTCATAAGCAAGCTATGAAGAACATAAAACAAGCTATCGATTCCAAAGTAAAAGGAAGCCGCATCGTTGGAATCAATATGGAAGGACCATTTCTTGGTGTAGATAAAAGAGGTGCTCATGATCCAAAGTACTTAATGGATATTAATGATGATTTTTTTGATGAATTAAATCAATTATCTGGTAATAACATAAGAATTGTAGACATAGATCCAAAACTTCCACATTCGAAAGAATTTATAGAAAAATACAGTGATTCTATTACAGTTTCTCTCGCACATACAAGCTGTAATTACGATACGGCAAATAAGGCAATTGAAGCTGGTGCTTCCCACGTAACCCATTTATTTAATGCAATGAACGGCTTGCATCATAGGGAACCTGGAATTGTTGGTGCTGTTTCCGATAACGATGTTCATGCAGAAATTATATGCGATGGTATTCACATTCATCCAAGTGTCATCCGCCTTATGTTTAAGGCAGAAGCAGAAAAACTGATTCTTATCTCAGACTCTATGTGTGCCGCTGGCCTGGAAGATGGTATTTACGAACTTGGAGGACAAAAAGTTTTTGTTAAAGACCATAAAGCCACCTTAGCAGATGGAACAATTGCCGGTTCTACTGTTAATGTTTATGAAGCCATGAAACGTGCTATCCGTTTTGGAGTACCTAGAGAACAAGCTATTCTAAGTGCCACTTTAATTCCTGCACAATCTATAAAAGCAGACAAGGAAATTGGTTCTATTTCGGTAGGTAAAATAGCGGATTTTGTAGTTCTGAATCAAGAATATAATATTGAGAAAGTTTACCGTTCTGGAGTATTGATTTAACCTTATGGCGGCAATGAGGTTATGAACAATCAAAAAGCTGCCATTCTGAGCCGTAGGCGAAGAATCCCATCAGCATAACGAGATTATGTATAATTGAAAAGCTGTTATTCTGAGCCGTAGGCGAAGAATCCTATCATCGTAATGGGATTATGTACAATTGAAAAGCTGTCATTCTGAGCCGTAGGCGAAGAATCCTATCATCGTAATG
>CALDJN010000125.1 GCA_937901695.1 uncultured Anaerocolumna sp. | reverse complement strand
TATAGGTGGACTGCAATAATAGTTAATTGGTTAATTGAGGAGTTGAATTTAGTTTGCCATTTAAGTATACTTGTTAATTTTTTATAAATACTAAGAAATCTATTGTTTTAATCTGGGTAAAAATATATAATATATAAAAGAAAAATCAAAGCTGCATAATATATTTGCTAGTTAAGAGTCTTATATAATACCTTTAAGGAGGAAATTATGACAGAGCTATTTAAATATTCGGAAGATTTACATGTGAAACATCTACAAGAAAACGTATTTGCGTCAATAGGAAAGATAGCACCACAGCTAGTACTTAAAAACGGTAAGTTTGTAAATGTATTTACCAATCAATTAGAGAGTGGAGATATAGCTATACATAATGGTTATATTGTTGGAATCGGTGACTACTCTGGTAAGGAAGATGATTTTAATACAAAATACATTGATTGTACCGGCAAGATTTTATGTCCGGGATTTATTGATGGACATATTCATATAGAAAGTTCTATGTTATCACCTGGTGAATTTGCTACTGCTGTAGTACCCCATGGAACTACAGCGGTAGTAACAGATCCTCATGAGATTGGAAATGTAGCCGGTAAACTTGGAATTGAATATATGTTAGAAAGTACAAAAGGATTGCCGTTGGATGTTTATTTTGTGTTACCTTCTTGTGTTCCGGCTACTTCTCTGGATGAATCAGGGGCTACATTAGAGGCAGAAGACTTGGAAGAGTTTTTTGACAACCCAAGAGTTTTAGGATTGGCAGAACTTATGAATTCTTATGGTACATTATTAGGCGATGAAGGAATCTTTCGTAAGCTTGCAATAACAAAAGAATATAATAAAATTGTGGATGGCCATGCTCCTGGTTTACAGGGAAAAGGCTTAAACGGGTATATAACTGCAGGTGTTATATCAGATCACGAATGCAGCACTATAGAGGAAGCAAAAGAAAAATTTAGCCGCGGACAGTGGATTATGATTCGGGAAGGTACGGCTGCAAAGAATTTAGATGCCTTAATGCCGTTGTTCCAGCCGCCATATTGTTACAGATGTATGCTGGTTACAGACGATAAACATCCGGGAGATATTATAGAATACGGTCATGTAGATTATCTAATCCGTAAAGCTGTTTCTAATGGAGCAGATCCTATACTTGCGGTTAAAATGGCAACAATCCAGCCGGCAGAGTATTTTGGAATAAAGAATACCGGCGCAATTGCACCAGGATACAAAGCGGATATAGCAGTAGTAGACAATTTACATGACATGAATGTGATAGAAGTATATAAAGAAGGCAAACTGGAAGCCCAGAATAAAAAGATAATAAATACAAATTTATCTTCTATAAAAGATATAAATAAATTCCATAAAGTGTATACCTCTTTCCATATGAAAGAACTAAAGCCGGAAGATTTTATGGTGAAAGAAACCGGGGAGTTCATGCGGGTAATAGAACTTGTAGATGGAGAACTGTTAACCAATGAGGTAATATTACCTTATAATGGAACTGGAGTGGATACAGAACAAGATATTGTTAAACTTGCAGTAGCAGAACGCCACTTAAATACAGGGCATATTGGAATTGGTTTCTTAAAAGGCTATGGGCTAAAGAATGGTGCAGTAGCATCCAGTATCGCCCATGACTCACATAACCTGATTATTGTAGGCACCAATGATTTGGATATGAGCATAGCAGCAAATTGCGTGAGAAAGAACCAAGGCGGTCTGGCGTTGGTATCGGAAGGTAAAATCTTAGGGGAATTACCACTTCCTATAGCCGGATTAATGTGCGATGAAAAGGCAGAAGAAGTAGAAGAAAAGCTGGGCAAGATGAAAAAGGAGGCAGTAAGGTTAGGTGTGTCAAAAGGAATAGACCCATTTATGACTTTAGCATTTATAAGTCTGCCGGTAATCCCTGACATTAGGCTGACAACTTATGGGCTAGTTAAAGTGGATACACAAGAATTAATATCAACTATATTTAAGAAAAATTGAATTTTTTCTTGCATTTTCCACATAATAAGTATATGATGAAGAAAATTTCATAAGGAGGAGTTTTATATGAAAAAGAGAAAACCATTTTTCATACTCATGATTCTGATGCTATCCATTGCACTCTACGGATGTGGAGGCGGTAGGAAAGGGGGGAATGATGAGAAAGCTCCTGCAAATGATACGTCTTCAAAAACACCTATTACTGGTGGCAAAATAGTAGTAGGAATTTCACAAGATTTAGATAGTCTTGACCCTCACAAAGCAGAAGCGGCAGGAACTAGAGAAGTATTATTTAATCTATTTGAAGGTTTGGTAAAACCTGATGAAAAGGGTAATTTAGTACCTGCTGTTGCAGAGAGTTATGACATATCAAAGGATGGGAAAGTATATACTTTTCATCTACGCCAAAATGTTAAGTTTCATAACGGTGCTCCTG
>CALDJN010000124.1 GCA_937901695.1 uncultured Anaerocolumna sp. | reverse complement strand
AACGAAAGGGATTCTTCGCGAATTCAACTTCGTTGAATTTTTGCTCAGAATGACAACTGCGCTTAGGATGACATGCTTTCATAGCAATGACAGTTTTGTAGCAGCATCTCCTTATAGTTATACTTATTTATCAAGAAGTTTATTTATCAAAAAGCTTATTTATCAAAAAGTTTATTTACCAAAAAGCTTATTTATCAAAAAGTTTATTTACCAAAAAGCTTATTTACCAAGGAGTTTATTTAAAAATATTACAGCATCTCTTATGTCTTTTTCAGGATTCCCTCCCACTTCTCTCTCTATGGTTAAATATCCATTAAATCCTATATCTTCAAGGGCTTTAATGTAGTTATTAAAGTCTACTTTTCCTTGTCCTAGAGGAGTTTCAATAAAATAATCTTCTAATCTCATATCCTCTATGCCGCCTTCTGCAAAATGATGGTATATAACTTCAGGATTAACCTGCTTTTTCATAATTCCATCTTTAGCATGAGTATGGACTATATAATCCCTTAATGTATATACACCTTTTATAGGATCATCACCGGTAACCATAACAAGGTTAGCTGGATCATAATTCACTCTCACACCATTAGATTCTAAGCTATCTAAAAATTTCTTTAGGGTTTCTGCCTTTTCAGGACCGGTTTCTATGGCAAAGTAGCACCCTAAGGAATCTGCAAACTTACCTAGTTCTTCGCAAGCGGCATGCATAACCTTATACTTTTCACTTTCCGTATCTTCTGGTATTACACCTATATGAGTAGTAACTACCTTAGAGTTTAAATCCTTAGCCAATTCCATTATCTTCTTAGACTTTTCAATCTTATAGGGATTATCAAGAGCTCTACTAAAGCCATGACCTCCCAGGTCACCACAAATAGCAGATACTTCAAGTCCATTAGAAGTTATATAGTCTAATATCTCTTTTCTTTTTTCTTGGCTTAAGTTATCCGGATCCATAAATCCGCTAACAGCATATATTTGAATTCCTTGTGCCCCTACCTCTTTGGCTTTTTTTATACCTTCATATATATCCAGTCTAAAAGAGTCAACCATTACTCCAATCTTATTATTATACATTCCTTACCTCCCTAAAATCTTATTTATATAGAAGTTTTGAGTATAAAAAGGCTAAATATAGCTTATTGAATGAATGGGGCTGTTAAGAAATAAAAACTGTCATTCCTCAAGCAAATTCAGCAAACTAAATTTACTTGAAGAATCTCATTTTAAGGTGGGATTCTTCGAGCTTATAATTCAGCTTTGCTGAATTTGCGCTCAGAATGACAGTTTTGCAACAGCCTCATAATTTAATTAATATAAGACTTTTTATACTCAAATCATAGAATTTTTTTAGAAAACTCTATGGATTTTACAGTGCCTTCCTTTTGGTCTCCAGGTCCTTCAAACTCTATGGAAAGGTAGTCTTTATATCCTATCTCTTTTAAATATCTAACAATCTTTTCCATAGGAACTTCACCTTCACCTAGTACTGTGCCCATATATTTTCTTCCATCTAAAGCTTCGTATCCATATGCATCTCTTCCTACTTCTTCAAAATCCTTAAAGTGTACAAAAGATATAAGATTATTTAAATTCACCACTGCATCATAAGAATTTTCATTAGCTAAAAGAAAATTTCCTACATCGGGATTTGCCTTAAGATAAGGTGAGTTTATTTTTTCTAAAAGCTCCTTCACCTGACCGCTTTTACCCATGAAAAGTCCATGGTTTTCCAAAACCATTATTACACCCTTCTCTTCTGCATAAGGTACCACTTCCTTAAAGCATTCTTCAATCCAAGCCTTTCCTTCTTCATATTCAATGCCTTCTTTTACGTTGCCGCTAAACACTCTCATATATTTAGCCCCAACCTTTACGGCTTTATCTATGGAAGTTTTCATGTATTCTATTTGGCTTTTTCTCACATGTACATCTCTTTCTACAAAATCATTTCCAATAGAGAAAGAGGATATATTCATATTAAGCTCTGCTAAAGTGTTTTTAATTTCATCCAGCTCTTCATCTTTTATAAAAAAGTCAATTAATTCTACGTTATTAACTTTATTCTCATGGCAAAACTTTATAAAGTCTATATTGCTCATTCTGCCTTCTTTAACTTCCTTATGCACGCTCCATATACTCACAGAAAGGTTCATGGTATATTCCCCCTATTTTATTATTACTTCATGTCCTGTTTTTGATGACTCATATATAGCATCTAATATTTTCATAAGCTCTACTCCATCTTCCCCAGGATTTAAACATGGAGTTCCATTTTCCACGCAATCTATAAAATGCTTAATTTCCTCCTGGAAGTTATGCTCAAAGGAAAACTTTGAAGGATCCACCACTGGCGCTACATCGGTAAAATAGTTATTTTTGCTTTCGTAAAACTCAATAGCAGGCTCCATTTGCGCCCCGGCTTTATCTCCAAATACATTTAGATATAATTCATCTTGCTTTGTATGTAGAACCCAACTTGTTTCAAAGAATAGAGTTAATCCATTGTCAAATTTAATTAAGGCTGTAGCGCAATCTTCCACATCATTAAATGTGCTGTAATCTGCTGAATAATACTTATCTACACCTTTTATCTCAGGTAACATTCCAAGTTGATTAAAGGTAGAAGCAGTAACAGAAACTGCCTTAGGTTTTCCTGTAAGGTATCTGACTAAGTCTATCATATGAACCCCTAAATCTATAACTGGACCACCGCCAGATCTTGATTTATCTGAAAACCATCCTCCTGGATTTCCCCATCTTCTTATACATCCTGTCTTAGCATAGTATATATTACCAAGCTCTCCATTGTCTATAGCTTCTTTTACTATTCTGGTATTTTCTCCAAATCGTCTTACAAATCCAACCATCAAAAGCTTATTGTTTTTCTTTGCTGCCTCTACCATCTCTTGTGCTTCTTTCGCATTTAAAGCTAAAGGTTTTTCACAAAGCACATGCTTTCCTGCATTTAGTGCTGCTATGGCTACAGGACCATGTCCATTGTTCCAAGTGGTTACGCTTACGGCATCTATTTCCTCCATCTTTAATATTTCATTATAATCTGTAAAAACATTAGGTATATTGTATTTCTTTGAGTACTCTTCTGCTCTTTCTTTGTTTATATCACACACTGCCACTATTTCAACATTATCCAAAGCTTGATAAGATGTGGTGTGAAGATTACTTATACTTCCTGTTCCTATAATTCCTACTTTAATTTTTTTCATTTACTATACCTCCATGATGATTTTATTTTTATATTAACTTTCTACTCCATCTTTATTTATTTTTTGCTCCATCCTATTAACTTTTTATTCTATCTTTATTAACTTCTTATTCCACCTTAAATTAACTCTTTATTCCATCTTTATTAACTTTTTACTTCATCTTTAAAAATATATTTTCTCTCCTTTGTTTTCACCCATTTGCTTTTAATTTCGCTTATTTATTCCACCTTTAAAAATATATTTTCTCTCCTTTTTTGGAAGAGCTATATATCCCTTTTATTATTTCCAGAGCCTTTATACCTTCTTTACCATCTATGTAAACGGGAGTATCGTTTTCAATGGAGTTATAGTAATCCTTAATTTGAGTAATATGACTGCAGCCCCAATAATCAGGTCCTACACTAAGTCCGTCATAACCGTCAGTTATTTCATAGTGCTCTTGCCCCTCCAGTTCCACCCAGGCTAAGTCCTGCTTTAACCCTACTTTTCCCTTTTCCCCCACTATCTCTATTTCAATAGGGGCATCATAAGCATAATAGTTACAAGCAAAAAGATGGTACAAGCATCCATTGTTAAACTTAATCAAAGCCTCTGAGGAGTCTTCTACATCAATAAATTTGTGATAACGGGTGCTTATATTTCCTTCTACCCACTCTACCTTATCTCCTATCAGCCATTGAACCCTGTCTATGCTGTGAATGGCTTGGTCAATAAGCACTCCTCCCCCTTCTTTATCCCAAGTACCTTTCCAATCAGAACCTTTATAATAGTCCTCTGTCCTGCTCCAGGATAAATAAGATCTTGCAGACACTATTTTTCCAAGTTTCCCTTGCTCTATTAATTTTTTAAGTTCCATGCACCCCTTTACATATCTGGTTTGAAATATAACACCAAGCTTAACCTTTTCTTCTTCTGACACCTTAATCATTTCTTCTGCATCTTTTAACTCAATAGCCATAGGTTTTTCTGTTAACACATTAATTTTATGTTTCATGGCATCTATTGCTATTGGTGCATGGAGATGATGAGGAGTAGCTATATGAAATACATCTATATGCTTATCCAGACATTCTCTATAGTCTGTGACAGCTTTACAATCTGGGAAACTTTCAGAAAATTCTTCTGCTCTTTCCGGTTTAGTATCTACTGCATAAGCAACCTCTACCTGTTCCCCTATGGTTTTAAACACTTCTTTATACATTTCTCCGATTCGTCCACAGCCAATCATTGCTATCCTTAGCTTGCTCATATTATCACCTCATTTATAAATTTACAGTATTATTTCCTATTTGATGCCTCACTAATAATATTTTGTTTCCATTATTAAGATTATCAAAACGCCTATATTCTTTTGCAGAAATCTAATTTAATGTTATTATAAAGCTCTAATATTCTTTTAAAGTAGCCTAATTTAAGTTTATTATAAATCTATAATATTCTTTTAGGGGAATCTTATTTAAGTTTATTATAAATCTATAATATTCTTTTGCCTTTGACTACAGTTTAGATGTTATTTAACATTTTTATATATTTAGTAAATAGTAAAAATGGTCAATAAAAAAAGATAATTTGATTAAAGGATATTATAGTTTTGTATGGTAAAATATTTATAAATGAAACTTGTCATTCTGAGAACAAACTCAATAAAGCTGAATTATAAGTTGGAAGAATATCTCTGTAAAATAAAACTTGTCATTGCTATGAAAGTATGTCATTCTGAGCCGTAGGCGAAGAATCTCCCCTTATAATGAGATTCTTCGCCTACGGCTCAGAATGACAGCTTAAGCGGGATTCTTCAAGCCTAATTCAGCAAGCTGAATTTGCTCTCAGAGTGATAGTAAGGCTCTCAGAATGACAGTTTTGCAACAGTCCCTATTCATAATTTTAAGATTTTTGACACTCAAATCGAACTTAGCACATAACAAGTGCTTATTCACTTTGAAAATTCAATATTATTTTGCAATAAAATAGCATAAATACTGGGTTTTTGATATAATTAAATTGTCCATGTGCAAGTTTTAGTTTATAACATATAATTAGGAGGTCTCTACTTTGAAAAACTTTTTAGATAGCGATGGAATATTCTATTCCGTATGTAATGGTATATATCATGTGTTTATGCTGAATCTTATATGGCTCTTATTCAGCATACCTATATTCACCATGGGAGCCTCAACAACTGCCCTGTTTAAAGTCATGGATAACTTTCTTCAAAAGAAATCTACAAACCTCTTTAAGGATTTCTTTCATAGTTTCAAATTAAACTTTAAGCAGTCTACATTTTTTTGGATACTATTTTGTGGAAGCTCTATGATTTTTTATGGTGCTATGAAATTAATGCTGTCTAGTAATAGTACCTGGGGAAAATTTATATCTCCATTGGTTTTAGTTTTATACTTAGAAGTAATTTTAATTTTTATATATATTTTTCCTGTAATCGCTAAATACTACTTAAGCAGCAAGGACATAGTCAAGGTTTCCTTTTTCCTTGGCAATCGGTACATACTTTTAAATCTGATAATAATTGCTGTAATTTTACTTATATATTATCTAATGTACCTTTTGCCTTATTATTCTATATTATTTTTTATGGGATTTTATTCTATCACGGTTTTATACTTAATTAACCCTATACTCAATAAATATTTTAAGCAATCTTAGCTACCCAGTTATAATTCAGCTTGTGGCACCATCGATATCTATACTCTGCCTTGTATATTGGATGTTCCCTTTAGCTTTAGAGCATTCTCCAATGTATTTATAAAGTGAAGGACATCCATAGAGCTTTGTATCTCCAGCTCATTTTTATAAAGGTAGTTTTTCAACTCTCCCCAGCTATTTATAGCCTTTTCATCTTCACCCTTAGATTTATACAGGAGAGTCTTGCAATATAATTCTGCAAAATATGAGTGATGAAGGGCTAAATGATAGGATTCTTTAACCATGACTTCTTCCTCTTTATTTAAGTCTTCTATTATAAAAGGTCTAAATTCTAATATGGTCTTTAGCTCCCTTTCAAAATTATTTGCTGCCTCCATATTAATTCCGCTTATTTCTCCTCTGGCATATTCAGGGCAAAAGTTCTTGGATAGTTCTTGAAAGTAATTTTCATAATAGCTTCCCCTTTCATTACCAAAGGCACTTTTAAAATATTCCCTTTTAATCTCATTAAAACTTAAAGTACTATTCCACAAAGTCTCCGCCATCACATAGTTAGGCAAAGAGTGGGGCATAAAAGCCCTGTTCATTTGGCAGCTTATCATCCCATTTAATTTATTGTCTTTTAGCGCTAATATATCTTCATATAAAACTTTAGATATCCTTATATATCCTAAGTCAAAAAAGTGTTCCCATACCAAGTGGTAGTCAAAATCAAAGGAATCCCCTAAAAAATGCTTTTTCCATTCTTTCAAATATAGAAGGTTATCCCGAGGACTTTTAGGAAAATCTAATTGATTTCTTTTATATTCCTGAATCTTTCCTCCTGGGTTTAATTCCTGAAAGCTGTGATTATATTCCCTGGTTATAGGTGCAAACATCATAATAAATCTATCTTCATTAATATGTTCTTTAACCTCCGGAGCCCATAATAAATCTACGTATATTAAAAAGGCAATCTTGGTTTTTATGTTTTTTAAAGTTAAAGCCTCATCTAATTCTTTCAGCATTTTTACATAGTAATAAGAAGGTCTTTCCTTCACACATTCCTCACATTCACAATGGTTATTGGTACCATCTGCTAACCAGAAATGCAAAATATCCAGCTGAGGATTGTTGCTTAAATAATCTACTATTTCATTTATTATAATACTTCTTACCTTTTTATTAGAATAACATAAATTGGTATTTACCGGTATACCATTAGAAAATTCTCTTTTACCTTTCACTAAGGCTAGATATTCTTGTATATCCTCAGGCACTTCTGTCACTTTTTTTTCTATTTCCAGCACTGGAAACCCTAAAGGATCGCAAGTCCATCCATGCCCTACTCCATGATAGATTAAATTTCTTTTTTTAATCTCTTTCTCTAAGCTTTTGGTATATTCTTTTGCCTGCTTATAGGTTAAGGCTTCCTCCTCTAAAAATTCATTTCCCTCATGTGCATACCATTTTTCAAAAAAAGGATAAGCATTTTTAAATTGTATGAAATAACTATTATAACCTATTTTAGGACTCCATTCAATAATATCTCTAACATTTTCATAGCTCACTGCCCCTTCTATACATATACCTCTATAATCATAATCAGGGGTTTCTATTATCTCTACATCAAAAAACTTTTTACACTGTGGTATATATTCACCCTTTGCTCCTGGCCTTATAAATTTACATCCACAATGATTTAAATATCTATAGACCCCTAAAAGTACACTTCTTTCATTCACTCCAACTATATAACCCTTCAGGTGCTTTATATCTATTTCATATCCATCTTTCAGAGGGTTATTCTCATTCTTTAATTTACTTATTCCTTTAAAGTCTCTTAAGGTCCCAAGATAAATCCCATTGGCATCTTTTTCATATTCTGTTTTATTTTCATTGTTTATACTAAGGTTAGCATAAAGCTTTTTTAAATACTTTGAAAGCTCCTCTGCCGCATAAGCTAATTCTTTATTAAATTCTCCTACTACATAAATATTTATCTGTGTATTTTCTGGCATAGATAATCTCCTCT
The DNA here is from genome assembly GCA_937901695.1 of uncultured Anaerocolumna sp. Classification (GTDB taxonomy): domain Bacteria; phylum Bacillota; class Clostridia; order Lachnospirales; family Lachnospiraceae; genus Anaerocolumna. The sequence goes on along the minus strand of CALDJN010000124.1, from coordinate 4,661 downwards.
AAAATAGTATTGCTATATTATGATTTTAGTGTCAAAAGCCTCAATACTTTTAAATGATGAATGTCGATGCATATATATTCAATTTGGCGTAGACCGGCTGAGAACACTGTCCACATATCGTCAAGACTCTAGCCAAAAGTCATGCCAGCTGGCTTGGCTTTTGAGCTGTTAAGAGGCTTGTAAGATATATAGTGTTCGAAGGTAAGGCAGCTAAATTGAATATATATGCATTGACATTCATCTCGCAACCTACCTTTGGCTTTTGATACTCAAATCATATTATTAATGCTCCAAAAAGCTATCTAAAAAGCAGATAACCTCTTGAAGCAATACTCAAACAAAATACCTTTATTTGAATCCCGTCATTACTATACCTTCCATAAACTGCTTCTGCCCTAAGAAAAATATTATAATCATAGGAACTGTAAATAATACGGTGGCAGCCATTAAAAGTTCCCATTGCTGTTGAAATTGGAACGTAAAGGCTTGAAGTCCAATGGAAAGCGGCCATTTAGAGCTTTCGTTTAAATACATTAAAGGTGTCATGAAATCATTCCAGCCTCCCATAAAGGTAAACAAAGCTATACTAGTTAAAACCGGCTTTGAAAGTGGAAGAAGTATTTGGGCAAATATCCTAAATTCGCTTGCTCCGTCAATTCTTGACGCCTCTATATAACTGTCTGGAATACCAGCGAAAAATTGTCTCAGCAGGAATATATTAAAAGCCGAGCCAAAGAGACTTGGTAATATTAGTGGTGTAAAAGTATTTACCAGCCCTAATTTGGACCAAATAATATATACCGGTACCATAGTAACCTGTGATGGAAGCATCATAGTAGCCATAACGATTGGAAATAATATTTTTTTACCCTTCCAATCAATTTTTGAAAAGGAATATGCTACTAATGCTGATGCAATCATCTGTCCAAATATAGGTATAATGGAAATAATTAAAGTGTTCTTTACATAAGTAAAGAATGGTATAGCCTTAACAGCATTTATATAGTTTTCAGGCTTAAATGGTCTTGGTATCCATTGTGGCGGCATTTTAAATACATTCTCCGGGGTTTTAAAAGATGTACTTACAAGCCATATGAAGGGTAATGAAAAAATGATAGCAAAAAATATCAAAACCACATGAGGAATAACTGTTTTCTTTATTACCTTCTTACGCTTTAATCTGTTTAATTCTTTTTGTGAACTCAATTCTGATTGCATATATTATTCCTCCTCCTTATTCTGCATCATAATACACCCATTTTAATGAGGTTTTAAACACTATCAATGTTACTACAAGCACTATTATAAATAGTATCCAAGCCATTGCTGAAGCATAGCCCATTTTCAGAAAGCTAAATGCATTTTGGTATAGATATAGTGAGTAGAATAGCAATGAGTTTTCTGGTCCTCCGGAAATCTGAAGATTAGCTCCGCTGGAGAACATGAAAGCTTGAGTAAAGTATTGGAAGGAATTAATTAACCCCATAATAAGCTGGAATAGTATTACTGGTGAAATAGCTGGCAGGGTTATATTAAAAAACTTTTTCATCTTTCCTGCCCCATCTATTTCTGCTGCTTCATATAAACTTCTTGGAACACCTTGTAAGGCAGCTAGATAAATCAGCATAGTGCCACCACTTCTCCATACATCCATCATGATGAGAGAAGGTTTGGTTAAGCTGGGATTTGTTAGCCAAGCTGGTTGATATAATCCCAATTTACCTAAGAAGGAGTTCAAAAGTCCATATTGAGGGTTTAATATCCATATCCATAGAACAGAACTTGCCACTAATGGAACTATGGAAGGGATGTAATAAAGTGTCCTGTAAATAGATTTCCCCTTAACTTTCATATTTAATAACATTGCCATAATAAGGGCATATATAAGTTGTATGGGTACTCCTACAGCAGTTATATATAGTGTGTTTTTCAGTGATATTAAAAACTTATCATCTTTGAAAAGTGCGGCATAATTCCCCAAGCCTATAAATTTTGGCGGCTGCAGCAAACTATATTCCGTAAAGCTATAGTAAGCTGAGGCTATTATAGGGTAAAGTTGAAATATCAAAAATCCAATTATCCAGGGAAGAGCAAATAATATTCCATGCATTATTGCCTTATTTCTTTTTTTATTACTTTTTATGCTAGTTTTATTTTCTACTGTAATTTCTGTCAAAATTTTCACCTACCTATAAAATTTCATTTCTCATTTTTAGCATTCTTCAATCAAACATTTATTTAATTGTTCTTTCAGAATTCCCATCATCAATCCTGAGGTTACTTCTGCCACGGTCCAGCCAGATTGAATATACCAAGGTCCCCAGCCTTTTCCTATGGGAGAGCCATAATACTCTGATAGTTCAACATCAAAACTTCTTGCCCACGCTCCATTAATTTTCACATCTTCGCTTCTAATTTGCGATGAAATAAAAAATTGTACATTTTCTTTCCAATATTCCATGAATTTTTCATCCTTAGTAGCTAAATATGCTTGAACAAATCCTAATGGCAGCCAGTTATTTGAGTAAATCAAATCTACAACCTTATCGCCATTTTGGGTGAGCAATGAGCATTCGCCGCTGCCCATGGTATTTCTCATAACCGCCCTGTACCCTTCGTCATATTCTAAATAAGCTCCGCTTATATGTTTGAAATTTTGTAAACGCTGAGTTACTTTATAAAGCCATAACCTATGTTTTTCTTCTCCAGTACAAAAATATAACCAGCTTAAAGGAAGTATTAATCTACAGCATTCCTCTGTTTCACTTTGCTCACGAATCGTTAATGGGAAAGCTTCCATAATAGTGGTTAAGCCCTTAATTGCCACATTCTTATAACCTTCGTCCTTGGTTATGTGGTATCCCATTAATAAAGCTGTATAGTAATATCCATTATAATGAGCACTAGGTAAATTTCCTGGTGTACTTTTTAGTAACTGTCTTTTTTCTTTCGTTAAAATAGCATTATCAGTCCTATAAACCCTTGTTCCATCAGTTCCTGTAGTATTTACCAAAAAATTTAAAGCTGCTTTACAATCCTCTAAATATTTTTTATCTTTAGAAAGAATCATTTTATAAAAAGCTGCAATAAGCGCTCTGGAAGTATCATCCTGATAGCAGGTTCCCCAAGCTTCATATGTCCACCTAATCATTCCATAATTTTCTTCATCTCTGCACATCATATACCGGAAAATAAATTCTAATAGATTGTCTGAAATTTCCTTTGAATTATCATTACCGCTAATTAGATAGTGTAAATAGTGAGTGAGAGCAATTTCTCCCATACAATCAGTTCTTAGGTGTTTATTAACCACTTGCCTTCCATCACTATGAACCTCTCCAAACAGACCTTCATAAGCTCCTGACTTTCCATTATCTTTTATAATTCCAGCTTTTTCAAACCATTGAACAGACCGTTCTATAGTTTCTTTTAATTTTTCTTTAAAGTCCTGGTCGTTTTTTATTTCTTCTACGTGATAGCTGGGTTCAATTACATCTATACTGATATTTTCTTCTATTAGCCATTCTAGTATATACTTCACTATTGAACGTACTTTATTAATGGGGGAGAATCTCCCTTTATTAAAATTACAGATTCTAAAAGAACAAACAAGAATATTTTCCGGTTCCTCAAACCATAAAGCTTTATCAGCATTATATTTTTTATCTATGTATCCATTTTCCAGTTTTGTGTGAGCATGATGACAAAAATAATAAAGAATAGCATGTCTTTTGGAAGTTAAAAAGGCTACAGGTATATTTCTTAGGTTAAATTGCTCTTCAATAATATCTCCATTTTCTAAACCCCTTACTTCATAGTCTTCGCCATTGAAAACTAAGCGCTCAAACCTTGTATTTTCAGTGCAGTTATTATGGATATTACCAATACTTCCGCAAAACTCAGCAAAAACCTTTTTACCTTTTTTAATCTGCCTTTCTATTAGTATCCTTTTTTCCGGATAAAAAACCAGAGGGCTTTCCTTTACTCCTCCTAGAATTGCAATAGAAAAACTGCTCTCTAACATTTCTTCTGTAACTTGTTCCGGAGTAACTACAAAATGGTTTATATTATTAAGCTCAATTATCTCCAACATATCGCTGGTTTTTTCTGTAATTATACATATTTTTTTATCATTGGCTTTTTCTGTAATTATATATGTTTTTTTATCACTGGATTTTTCTGTAATTATATATGTTTTTTTATCATCGTCATTTATCATAAAAATACCATACCTTAAAGGTTTATAGTTTCTTTAAAAGGAGCTGCTGCAAAACTGTCATTCTTCGCCCAATTTAGCTTTGCTAAATTGGGCTAAGAATCTCATTTTAAAGTGAGATTCTTCCAGCTTATAATTCAGCCCTGCTGAATTCCCGCTCAGAATGACATTTTTTATTTTGCAACAGCTTCTTTAAATTATTATTTATTTATAGGATTACTATCAGCAATAGGCTGAACCTTTTCTTGAACTTTCTTTGCTGCTTCATCTACTGTTTCTTTTCCTGTTAATGTCAACTGCATTTCGTCATTGATTATAGTTAGATATTCATTGATATAAGCAAGCATTGGGAATCCTTTCACATTATCCCCTTGAAGCATTTTAGCAACTTCCTTTAACTCAACCCGACCCTGGTGCTCGCGCTGGGCTGGCTCCTTTACCGCAA
>CALDJN010000123.1 GCA_937901695.1 uncultured Anaerocolumna sp. | reverse complement strand
TCCTGCCCCACAACAAAATTTACTAAATCAGTCGGCAATTTCTTTTCAGTCATAGTTTTTAAAGCTTTACTTGTAAGGTCTTTCCTAAGGTTTTCTTTTTCTAACTGGTCAGCTCTTTCATTTGCTTTTTTAGCGTCTTCTAAAGCTTTTGCTAATAATGGATCCTTAGGTTTATCATCAGGATGTTTCTTGTAATATTCATCATCAATAAGTTTCTGCAAATTATTTGTTTTCCATGTTTCAAGTGCCTTTTTAGAATGCTTATCTTTTTCAGAATCCATGAAAGCCTTAAAATCTTTGTCATTTTCTGCTTTATTCTTAAAAGCGTCTAGTGTTAAACCACTTGAAGCAAGCGCCTTACCTAAATCGCTTTTAGAAACTGTTTCGTCAATGTCATCATCATCTTTTAATGTCTCTAATAATTTTGTTAATTCACTTTTTTTCATAATATTTTTACCTCCTATGTCCTCTTAACTCCATTACAGAACTAAGAACACAATTAATTTTTATAAAATAAAAAAGCCTTAGTTCCCTAAGACGTTGTAATTCCCATATATCCCTGGGCATTAATCCTAATGGCGGTTCACTCATTCTCCATCAACCCCTATTCCTTTATTTTTAAGCCATTGGCTATAATCTTCGTAGTCGATTACGTCTTTGCTTTCATTATCTTTTCGTTTTGTTGGTTTCCATCCTGCCAGAGGAACATTTATATATAAACATCTGCATCCGGGATGTGTATCTTCAGGTATTTGCGGTTTTGAATCATCATCAATATCAAAATATTGTCCATCAAGTTCAGCACATTCAGAGCATGTATTCGCTTCAAGAGTTGCACAATACATCTGTTTTTCAACGCCTGCACTCTCTCCAATATCATCAATGGCTTGACTTTGCACTCTTGCATTTTCTGTATTCACAAGACGTTGGCTTTCATATGCTCCCACATTAAACGTATGCTGAATATCCTTACCGAGCTTGTCTATAGTTGTTTTGCCATTCATTGCATCAACTATACCTTGCTTAACTTTATCAGCCACAGCGGCTTTATTTTGCCATATACGACTACTGAATAATTCTCCATCAATCGGATTATTTACAGCAGCGTCAATATATTCTTTTTTTAACATATTGAATTTAAGATTTACATTTATGCCAGAGTCCATCACATAAGCATTTTTGTAATAAGTATCCTGGTAATTTTTCTTTAAAATATCTGTTACCTGACTTGTTTCAACATTACCCATATCCTTCGCCATGGCTGTAAGTTTGTTATTTAAGCCACTCAAAATATTAGATTTTTGGAATGAAGTAACTTTCAATAGCCCATCTGCGGCATATTTAACATAAAGTAGTCCAAGAAACTTGTGAATTTCATCAAGATGGTCTTTCTGGTTCTTATATACGGTCTGCATCTGCTGATTCGCAAATTTATCGGCATCAATTTTTATTTGAGTTATCATCTTTTGATACTTCTGATTTATCTTCGCCATTATGCAGCACCACCATTACCAGAATTATTTAATAAACTATCTCCAATTGAATTAGCTTCATTCTCCTGTTTAATCTCTTTTATTTCATTATCCGGATTATCAACAAAACTTAATTGTGCAAGTCCAGTCTTGAGCGATAATTTTCCATTAAGTTGAGAAATTATCTGTGCCATCATCAGATCATCTGTTGGAATATTAGGAGTTATCTTAATGTCAATGTCTTTCCAGTCGTAATCCTTATTTTGTTTAATCTTCAGGTATTCAAATAAGAATTTTAACCTTACCTTTATGCAATCAATAAGAGCCTGAATATTATTTGTGCATTTCTCTTCAAGTCCTATAAGACGGTTTCTTAATGCCAAGCTTGAAGTATTGGAAACTAATTTTTCATTATTATTAATATGGCTGCTTAACTGATACATTTTATCCTCAAGAGTATTTAATGTATTCTGTACAAAAGAATCATTTATTTCTTTAATTAACCATTTGGCATCCGTATTTTGCCCTGGTAAATTCATTACGCCTAATTCTTTCATCCTATCAAGTTGAGTTTTACCATTTTCATCCTTGGTTTTATCATCAAGCTTACAATTTTTAAAAACAAGGTATGCGTTACGGAAATCAGATATTTCATTTACCATATCTGAGAGGTTTGTTTCATAGCCATCTTCCAAACCTTTCAACATAGCATAAAGGCTTTCGTCTATAGTCCCTATATTTACAATTCCTACAGGTACCTGAGAAAATACATTCACATCAGCATTATTATTAACCGGTCCTATACCTGTAATATTATTAAATCCTGTGCTGCTATTATCATTACCCTTTACTATTTCATCAGTGCTTGGTGTTATTGGTGTAAATACATCCCCTACAACGCTATAATGCTCAATGGTATCAACAGTATAAACATCTGCATACAACTGCTTCATGGTGTCAAATTTCTTTGTCCAAAACCTGATAAACAGTATCACATTACCATAATCATCCTGAAGAATATAACTGTCCAATGGGGTGCAAATCAAGCTATTAAACAAGCCGTTAGAATCAATGTAATAAAGCTCATATGCCTCATTGAAAATAAGACTCTGCTTACATAATTCTTTGTTATGTTTCTCTTTCCAGTGCCTGAAATTAAACCTTATATCCTCAACTACGTTCGGATTACCCGAATGTGAAGTGTAAGTTACTTTATTACCCATACAATAGGACGCTTCCTCATTAACAAACTTCTGGATAAAATTGCATTTAACTTTAGTATTGGCTCTTTTAGTAATCATCTTATAATTTTGCATTGCATCAGTTTTGCCGTCGTAGTACCTTTGCATATTCATATATGTTGTCAACTTCATATCGAAATCCTGTTTGCATTTTTTCAATAACTCCAAATCTATCATGTTTTCACCTCCTATAATCCCAATTTTCTACGGTCAAATAACTCAACTTTTTGAATTACTTCTATATTCTCAATTCTATTTGCAAATTCTGCAGTAATATCAGGTGCATCATCATGTTCGGTATATTTTTGTCCTGCAAAATCCTTAATCTGATCCACAAATTCAGTATCTTCATCAGCAAATATTATTTGCCCCTTGTTCATAGCTGAAATAATCGTACTAATTTTATCATCCTTATTTTTGCGCTGCATTTCATTTATAATCTCAATGCCTCTATATTTTAAAACATCATCATTGTTAATTTTTAATTCCAATTGATTAGCGTCTGCACCATTAAACGTATTTTTTTCGATATAAATATGTGTTATATCCGGATATTCTTTTAAAAGCTTAATGGCATAGTCAATATATTTATCAAAATCAGTTCTGGCATTAATCTTTGCAAGTTCAGCTTTACGCCCATATTTCAAATTGGTATCTGATTGAGAACCAACTAAATAAGCACAATAATCAGACTTACCATTATTAGTTGAAGCAGGATCCATCAGGAGCATTGTTTTTATAAAATTATGTGTTTCAATTGTCTTTCTTGGTTCAGTATTAACAACTTTAAACCATTTTTCACCAATACTATTGACATCACCCTGCACCTCCTGTTTAAATGAAGCCGGATTTTCATAATATTGAAGTGCCATGTCAAGGCAGTCCCAAAATTCAGCCCACAACATAGGATAATGCATATCTTTTTCATGCTCATAATAAAACTCCTTAGCATTATCCAAGTGGTTTTCATCTTTGAAATTAAAAAGGATGTTCTTAAACTTTTTCCATAAACCAGAATTAAAGTAATGGTCAAGGCCATTAATCTTTTTACCATCTTTGTCTATGAAATCATCAATAAGAACACCTTTTTTATTTTTAAATTTCCATGTTGGCTGCTTAAGAAGTCTACTGTAAAAACATTCTTTATGCTGCAAGGTACCAAGAGCAATTAGTGTTGTACCTCGTTTAATGGTTTTGCCATCACGAATCAGTGGTTTTTGAACTGCGAATTTAACATCATCACTGAATCTTTTCCACTTTTTCTCTCTTGCATCCTCGGTCCTAACATCATCATCCGACTGGTAATCATCCAGGATAATTAAATCAGGTCGGCAGTTATCATATTTACGTCCACGCATTGGACTTGAACTTGCAATAGCTTCCACAAAGGTACCATTTGTAAATTCAAGCTGTGTGCTATTACAAATATAACGCTTATCCTTATCATCAAGTAACTTACCGAAAGCATTTTCGATATATTCGTTATTCAAAAATGTATTTTTAATATCCTTAATAAATTTCTCAGCTGTAGAACCTATATCTGAGCAAATAAGAGTATATTTTTTAAATCCATATGAATGAACCCAGCAAGTAGGACCATAATTGCCAAATGCACTCTTGCCTGTACCTCTTGGAAGTATTCTTCCTAACTGCGCAGTTCCATTACCTATAATGGAATCCTGAATATCTTTCCAAAGTTCTCTATGAACCTCAGCAATAGGAGCCGCGGCATTATCCGGCTTTGGCAAAAATGTATCTTGTAAGAAGTACATACAGAAAAACT
>CALDJN010000122.1 GCA_937901695.1 uncultured Anaerocolumna sp. | reverse complement strand
TGAAAATGGCACCCTCTGCCAAGAATAATTTCATAAATGTTACAACAATCCGGTTTATCAAATATATTTTACATGTTTGACATAATTTCCGATCGTGCAGATCCAGTAATTCTTTTCATGCTAAATAAACTTATATTACCTACATTTCCTTTATTCCCCACGCCCTTCAGCAGTTCCTTTTGAACATTAAAATAGACTGCCCTTTATAGACAGCCATTCAAGTTATAATATTTATTTTTATCTAAATCAAAATGTGTAAGCTCTAGTACTATGTTGTTTACAATCTTTATTGCATTCGCCAATGATGAACTGCCATAGTCTTTATAACCACCCCCACCACATTGGAGAGTTTCAAATAAACTGTATTGTCTTAAACTGTCCTCATCTTCTCTCCTGCCATCATCCTTTATCCAACTGTCCATGCCTATATCATCAGTGTATATTATCAAGTCAAATCCACTTATATCATTGCTAGTTTCACAAGTTTATTCATTGTGTCGCTCTCTGTTTTAACTACGCCATCGCCATCCACTATACTCGTAAAACTACTCATTTTCCCACTAAACTCTTTCGTAGTCTCATTCCTCATTATACTTGCACTGGTATCACCAAAGAATTTAATTTGACCGGCTACTGCTGGTTTTGATGGTCTCTCTTTTAAAATATATGCACCATCTCTCTGTCTAACTGGGTTTAATTTACTCTTTAATACCGTATTATTACGATAGTTCTGACTATATCTCTCTACATTACCTGTTTCCGGTTCATCATATAATGCTTCCTCTATATTGGTTAAGACCGTATAACTGCTATTAAACTTATCATCAAACATTGTATAAATGTATCTTATTAAATCTCTATTGCTTTCTGTATTAAAGTTCATGATATGCTTTTCAGTACCAGCTTCTGTGATATATGCATCCTCATCATATGTACTATTCTTCATTAATAAGTTCATATATTTCGCTATCAATAAACTATCTATGTTTAATTTTCCTTTACCTAATAATTCCGTTATCTTTCCATTGATATCCTCTATCTTATTAGAGATACTCGTATCTGCAATATAAGATTGATCTACATTTTCTATGATAAGTTTTAATATTTCAATGCAGGAATCTGAACTTAAATAGTCATCTAAATCTTCAATTGCCATTGTATTTTCTCCTGCAAAGCTGTTAAGTTTCTCTATCGCGCCACTTACAGCATCATCTAATACAGGATCCGCTACACCCTTATTCGTTGTTATTCCTACACTTATGATCGGTGTATATCCTGCCATGTCACCAAGAACTGAGATGGAAGAGTTGGACTCTATAATACGGGAAGTAGAAACTGGTTCAACGTAATCTGATGATCCTAGGCAGCCGAAACCCCATTTCATGCTGTTTATCTCTGCTCTTGCAATTGCACCATTGCTCCATTTCAGTGGACCTGTATACACGGTTTTTGCAGCTAATGCTTGTCTGTACTTACCTCTATTATTTATGTCCCCATTATCACCACCTAGTCCAGAACCTATTGCCCCAGTGTATTTAATATTTCCTCTTCCATCTTTAACGGGCATACCAACAATATAAGTTCCCATGCCTTCCCATAAACCGTAATTTGAATTATGTTTGTATGCTTTCATTAACTCATCAAAGTCTTCAAACCCCGTATACTGTTTAGCGGTTATGTTGCTGGTACCTAAGATAAAATTAGCAGGAGTTATGTAACCTGCTCCTGTCCCCTCTACATTTATGTGCGCCATAGGCTCTATGATTAAAATGACTTCACAGCTTTTCATATTTGCATCTTGCAATTCTTTAATGTATTCCCCCATTGGTGTATTACTTCCATAAGATAATATAGCAAAATTTAGAAGTGTGTTTATAATATCTAGGTTATGCTGTTCTTCATCCTTTGTCATGCCTTCATATTTTCTAACCATTTTTAAACTCTCGTTTATGTCTTTTGTTCCTTTGAGTATGTCTACCTGATTAAAAGCTTTGTATATATTATTCCAGATCTTGTTGTCTTTTATATTACTTTGGTTGGCTGCTTGTATTAACTTGGTTTTATCTACGTTATCATTTACTTTTGGGTTAATTCTTTTACCCCTAATGGTATTTTTTTGTAATGAAAAGTTGAAATTACTATCAATAGCCCATTCATTCTCGTCTGACCAGTTACCTACAAAATAAATAGGAGCTATTCCATACCTACCAGAGTCATGGTCAGCTATTACCGATGCTCCATTTACACTTATAGGTGTTATACCTTTCTTGGCTTTGGCGCTTTCTTTTCCTTTACCCTTGATTCCATATAGAGGTGTTTCCTCCATATCTTTAGGCTCATAAGCATCCAATTTAGCTGTAGCTATGGATATCTTATAGCCACCACCATCTATATTTATACTAGCCTTATATTTACTGCCTCTGTTATGATTACCTCCAGGTGTAGTTATACCACCGGTAGATGTATCAGCATCAGAACCTGCTAAGACTGTTATGCTGTTACTGCTGAATAACATTGTTACTATTAGCAATAAACTTAATATTCTCTGCATCTTTGATTTATTCATCATGTATACCTCCTCCACATATTCATTGTCTTAATCAAAAATATACTTTTATCTTTATCTATTTTATGAGCATAAAAATAAGACCCTCACCAAAAAATGAAGGTCTTACAAATATTGTTAGTATGATGCTGATTTATCGTCTGCACATGCTATGCCAGCGTTAATTAACATTCTTACTGCCTGTGAATAAGTTACGTTATCAAACAAATTAGAATTGCCTTTACTATCCTTCGTCAAGATCCCTAACTTATAGGCTGCTTGAACATGAGCGTCTGTATCATCATCAATTTTATTGTATTTGAACATCGCCCTAGCTGCCTCATTTGGACCTTTGCCGTATAAACCTTTGCCTTTCACCCACTCTGTTGTTATATAATCATCTTTATCTATGTCTTCAAATAGTTTAGCCGCATCTTTACTACTTCCATCTGCTCTAGCCTCCTGCACATCTGAAGGGAAATAAGAGTCTACTAGCAAGTATATGAATTCTAGTCTGGTCATGCTTGACTTCAATTCTTTACTTGTAACAGCCTTCTCGTCATCTCCAAGCAACATACTAGAGTCATAATATTCAACATAGTCTCCATAATCACCATCAAAGCCAATATATGAATCTGAATGCATAAATCTTCCTAACATTAATGCTGCTTGTTCCCTGCTTAGGTATGCTTTAGTTGAATTATCATAGTCTAGTAAACCATCCGCCCTGTTGATGATGCCATAGTATTCAAACAAGGCTACATAGGGAGCCGCCTTATAACTCTCCTTCTCTATAATACCATTCTCAACTGCTATTTTTGCTAGGTCTGATCGTTGAGTTTTATTCTTTAATGCCTTGTATACTTGATCTTTGTAGGTTATTGCATCCCATAGGCATGTTCTTTGACCCTTATAATTAATATCGCCCATATTAAATAAATTCTTCTCACCAAAATAATTATCTAAGTCTTCTTTTAATTCTGGATGTTGCTCCGCCCAATACTTCGCCGTCTTATAAACATTTCCATCTGATCTTGACGTGTGCTCTCGCCCATCCGAATTGTATCCTTCATCACCATCTGACCATTCTTTTCTCTGATTGCTATAGCTATAATTGCTTGTCCAATTATTATCACTTGTATCTTCCGATCTCTCTTTAACCACTGGGTTAGCAGCCGGAGCTTCTATTGCATCCTCCTCAATTACTATACTTGTCTCCGTACCTCCACCATTTATTACATCCATGATGTCATCATTACTTGCTGCATTTACTATTGTAGGAACTGTTTGACTCAATATCACAAACATCGTTAATGTTGATATTACTATACGCTTCTTTAACCTCTTAATGAATTTCTCACTCATCCATTATGCCCCCTTACTTACATCAATTTGAAATCCCCATCAAAGCCTGTATAGCTTATATGTCCATATTTTTTACAATACAGGCCTTTTCTCGCCGGAGATGCCTTAATGGGAATTGAACCCGCTGGTATATACTTTACTAAGTTGGGATCAAAGTATAATAGAATTCCTCCATTTTGCTCTACGGTAATGTAGTAGATGACACCTTTTTTATCAACCTCTAAACTAACCGCCATATTACTATTAACATTAGGTTCTGCTTTAAACGTCGTGCTTGCGTTAGTAATTGTTTGAATTACTAACGTATAAGAATCAATAAACTCCTGCGTCATTATATAATCCTCCCATATTCTTTTGTATTTACCACTTTATACCATGCTACCACATAACTGTTATCATTTCAATAGTAAAAATGACTATTAGTCGTCTTAATGGTGTAATATGCCCTTTAACTCTAACCGATAGTTATCTCTTTCCATGTAAACTACTAGTGGAAGGTAGGTGATTATCTGTTATGCTTGGTGACAAATTAAAAGAGTTACGAATTCAGAAAGATTTAACACAGGCGGATGTAGCTGAACGCATCGGTGTATCCAAAAGCATTATCAGTTATTATGAAACCTCTGAAAGACAACCAAGCTATGAAGCACTCATTAAGCTTGCCAGTCTGTATAAAGTTACTACTGATTACTTACTTGGTATCGAAACCAAAAAGACCGTTGAAGTTACAGGACTTACCAAGAAGCAAGTTGACTTGGTTCTCGCCCTAATCGATACCCTTAAGCACCCATAAACTATTACAATGTTTAAGGGTGCTTATTTTCTATGTTTTATACTCCGAATCACGATCCACTTCTTTTCTTTCTACTGCCTCTAATATCTCCTGCAAATGCTCTTCCGTTTCATTCACTTGTTTTCTTAATATTCCCATGGAACTGATCGCATGTTCCATGGTTGCTGTAGGTTGCTGAAATGCCAACCATAATAATTCCATCAGTTTATCAATGCCATCCATTTCAATTACCACATGCTGTATATCATCTGATATAGCCATATTATATAAACCTCCTTCGTTTTGGAGGTCATTGTAACGCTGGCATCTAGTTAAGGCAAGGTAATTCTTCAACTCAATAAACCCTTCCTTATATTAAAGTCCGGGGTAATATTCTCTTGAGCCTATCTATATAGCATCCCTGCCATTCCTATATCTATTTTATGTATCTTTACTACATCCTATCTGCTGATTTTCTGCATCTTAAGCACTCCTTGGTGTTATCCTAGTACCACAATTTTTTCCTTACTGCTATTTTAG
>CALDJN010000121.1 GCA_937901695.1 uncultured Anaerocolumna sp. | reverse complement strand
AGGGAGCTCTTGGTGCACTTCCTGATCCAGAATTGATGAATTCTCTTTTAAGTATTAAGAAGAAATTGTAGAAGTGCATAAGGGGTTTTGGAATAAAAAACAGACTTCTTGAAACCATTGATAACATTTCTGTTATATAGCCGTTACATGACTCAGTTGTGTAACGGCTTTTTTGCCGTAGTAAAATCATAACCTTACTTTATTCAATTTGTTAAAAGAATTCACCGTATAAAACTATATTTGTACATCAATATAATATTGACAAAGAAAATAATCAATATTATTGTGCAATATGTTAAAGAAATTTTAAAAAGTACAATAATATATGTTGACAACATGGAAGCCAAGTGATAAGCTTAGTATATAACATGGCAGCCAAGTAAATAATATAGAAATAATATCATATATAATTTTGAACAGAAGTATTTCATGACTAATGATACAAAAATGGAGGACAAAATGGAAAAAGTAAAGATGATGCACATAGGACTTTCCAAAGGTGATATTGGACGTTATGTTTTTTTGCCGGGAAGTCCCGAACGAGCAGAAAAAATTGCTGCTTACTTTGATAATCCGAAAGAGATTGCCTATAATCGTGAATACAGAACATTTATCGGTGAACTGGAAGGTGTAAAAGTAGCAGTAACCAGTACAGGTATTGGCGGACCATCCGCAGCAATAGCAATGGAGGAACTTTACCAATGTGGCGCTGATACTATGATGCGAATTGGAACTTGTGCTTCTACATCAGAAAAAGTGAAAACTGGAGATATTGTCATTCCTAACGGTGCGGTACGAATGGAAGGGGTGGGCAGTCATTACTTGCCTACGGAGTTTCCAGCCGTGCCTGATTATGAAATGCTAAAAGAATTAGAAGCGGCAGCACAAAGACTGGACATGCCATACAACATTGGGGTAACGATAACCAAAGCATCCTTTTACAGTCAAACTGCTCCTAATACAAAACCGGTTAAGGAAGACATTATAAACAGTTGGAATGCATATGAAGCAGGAGGTGCAACCTCAACTAGCATGGAATGTGCCCCTTTGTTTTTGGTTGCCGCCAGCTTAGGCATCAGAGCTTCTTCCGTTCTTGTTAGCGCAACGGATTATAAAAAGTATGATAATCAGGACAGAAAGCATCCAATAGGCTTGGAAGACAGAGTAATCGCTGTCGGTATTGAAGCCATGAAATCAGTGATAAGAAAGGATAGGTTAGAAGTGGTGAACAAGAATGATTGATTATAATCAATTACCATTAATAGAAAAGGATACTTTAGATAATGCTTTGATACCCAATTATGTAAAAATATATGATATCATTTTTAACTTAATTGTTGAAGGTGTTATAAAACCAGGAGATGTAGTACCAAGTGAAAATGCATTAGCAAGCTACTGGAAGGTAAGTCGTGGTACCGTCCGAATGGCAATGAGAAAACTGGAAGAGGATGGCTATATTAATAAAACACAGGGTAAGCAGGCAGTGGTTGCAGCATATGCCATGCAATCAAAAGATGGATTCCAATGGTTATTTAATCCATGCCTGGAGAATTGTGTAGACACAATTGATGAGATACGATCCGAGCCAACTTACCAACCATGTGGTGTATATGTTGCACATGAATTAGGGCATGAAAAGTCAAGGAATTTAATGATATCTGTTAGTACAGATTACTATTCTGGTGGACGCCAGCTGGCAAATACGATTACAATATTCGATGCTAAATGTTTGGAAGAATATAATCTGGAATTTAGTGACAATGAAGCAATACAAAAATTTGTGGTAAATGATTTATATCAGGTATCGAAACGGGCAAAAACGGTATTTAATGTGTTAAATGCTGATACCAATTCATATATAGCGCTTATTAATAAAAACGAACCTATTATGATTATTGAAGAAATATTAGTAGGAAGTAATGATAAACCATTAGCATATTCAAAACATCAATTGCTAGGAAGTAAATATCGTTTCTCTATCGAACGTAAATCACATATTTAATGTGATCTAAAGAATTAGTACAACAACCAATTAAAAACATTTTCATAATTTACAAAATTAGTCAATAACCATTGAAAGCTATTGCCTTTATTAATTAATGCCTTTTTTAGGGTTAAAGAGGCTTTTGTGTAAGATTAGCAGGCACGTTTCAACTACCTAATCTCATTAGAGCTCTTTTAACATAGGTTACAAAAGTATAATATCAAACTATTTAGGAGGATGAAAGAATGAAAAAGGTTTTAAATCTAATTCTAGTATGTACATTTTTTTGCCTGGTTTTAACGGCATGTGGCAAAAACGAAGGAGACACAAGTAACACAATAAAGCAAGATGCAACAACAGAAGAAGCACCTGCAGATGTGGAAAATGATTCCGAATCCACAGAAGATGCACTTAAAGTAGTATATCTGGTTAATGGTAGTTTAGGTGATAAAGGTTTTTATGATTCAGCAGCTGCAGGCTTATTTGAAATCAAAGAAAAACTTGGTGCAGAAATGAAAATCATTGAAATGGGGCGTGATGAGACTAGCTATGAAGGACATTTTCTAGATGTTTCTGAACAAGATTGGGATGTTATTATTGCCGGTACCTGGTCAGTAAAAGAAATTGCACAAAATACAGCCGCACAGTATCCAGATAAAAAATATGTATTATTTGATAGCGATGTAGATCGTGACGTTGTAACAGATGACAATATGATGGGAATCACCTACAAATCCAATCAAGGAGCATTTATGGCGGGTGTTTTAGCGGCACAGATGTTAGATTCTAAGGATGCAAAAATTGACGCTTCAGAAAGAACTTTAGGATTTATAGGTTCTATGGATGTTGCAAACATTAATGATTTCTTAGTTGGTTATTTGGAAGGTGTTGCATATGTGGATCCTGAAATCAGAGTCATCACTTCTTATGTAGGATCTTTTGAAGATGTACCAAAATGCTTGGAAATGACAACTCAGTTATACAATCAGGGAGCGCAAGTTGTATATGCACCAACTTCTCAAAGTATTCTGGGTGCAGCAACAGCGGCATTAAATGTAGACAAATATTTGATTGCTTGTGATCAGGATTTATATACCCAGTTGGCAGATGAGAAACCAGATATTGCTCAAAACATTTTAACTTCAACATTAAAGAATGTTGGTGAATCATTGGTTACAGCAGTAGAAGGTATTGTTGATGGTTCTATGACTTGTGACCAAACCTATTCATTAGGATTAGAAAGTGGAGCAGTAGGATTAGCTTACAATGAGAACTTTGACAAAATTGTTCCTGATGATATAAAAGCAAATCTTGAGATAGTTAAGGATAAAATCATAAATGGTGAGATTGAAGTAAGTAGTGCAATGGAAATGACAACTGACGAAGTATCTGCATTACGTGATAGTATGAAATAGGCTATTTAGACACACCCTGATATTCATAAGAGGCTGTTGCAAAACAGCCCCTTTTTCCATAAGGATTCTTTAAGGAGTGAAATGATGGAAGCAAAAAGAGAAGTATTACGAATGGAAAACATCGTAAAAGTATATTCCAACGGAGTAATGGCTAATAAGGGAATTAATTTCTCCATTAATGCCGGTGAAATCCATGCACTATCTGGTGAAAACGGAGCAGGTAAATCTACTTTAATGAAAATTATTTTTGGAGAAGAACAACCTACATCAGGAGACATATACATAAATGGACAAAAGACAGTAATAACGTCTCCTCAATTGGCTATTAAGTTAGGTATTGGCATGGTACATCAGCATTTTATGCTGGTTTCATCAATGACAGTAGCTGAAAATGTTATATTAGGTGTTGAGCCAACAAAAGGGATTTTAATAAATATGAAACATGCCATAAAGCAAGTGGAAGAAATAGCAGAAAAGTATAATATGAATATAAATCCCAAGATGAAAGTTGAGGATTTAACGGTAGGTCAGAAACAAAAAGTAGAAATTTTGAAAGCGTTGTTTCGTGGTGCTAAAATATTAATACTAGATGAACCTACTGCAGTATTAACACCTCAGGAAACGACAGAATTATTTGAGGAATTAAAGAGGTTACGAGATAGTGGATACACGATTATATTCATATCTCACAAACTGAATGAAGTGAAAGAACTGTGTAATCGTATTACTATAATTCGTCATGGGAAATCCATGGGTGTATATGATGTGAAAACGGTTACCGAACAGGATATATCAAATCTAATGGTGGGCAGAGATGTTATTCTCAATATTGAGAAGAGTGCGCCGAAGATTGGTAAGACTACAATCCGTGTAAGCGATTTGACTATCATAGGGGAAAATGGTAAGCATTGCATCAATAGATTATCCTTTTCCTTAAGAGAAGGTGAAATCCTTGGAATTGCAGGTGTAGAAGGAAATGGGCAATTAGAACTGGTAGAAGCACTGACGGGACTTAGAAAATATAATGCCGGTTCAATCGAGATTTGTGGTAAAGAAATCTCCCAATGCAATGTAAAGGATATTAGAAAACTTGCTGTTTCTCATATTCCAGAGGATCGTATGACAACAGGCGCAGCCCCATCTTTATCTATTACTGAGAATATGCTTTCCGATAAAATATCATCTAATTCATTCTCTAAGCATGGAATTATTAATAAACGTGCTATCAAGCAATATGGAATTGATATGGTGAAACAATATCAGATATTGTGTAAGAATCCAGATGTTAGTATTGATAGTCTTTCTGGTGGTAATATTCAAAAGGCAGTATTAGCACGTGAGCTATCCAATAATCCTAAAATTATAATAGCAGATCAGCCAACCCGTGGCGTTGATGTTGGTGCAACGGAATTCATACATAAAAGATTAATTAATATGAGGGATAATAAAAAATCTGTACTTCTAATAAGTTCTGATTTAAATGAAGTGTTAGGATTATCAGATAGTATCATCGTAATGCATGAAGGTCGAATTGCAGCATATTTTCCAGATGCAGCCAAGATAACGGAACTTCAGCTTGGTGGATATATGCTTGGTATTGAGAAGCAGTCTGAGGAAGAGATTAAGGAGGTACGTCATGGACAGTAATAAACGAATACGCTTAATCGTCGATATTACAAAATTAATAATTACTATATTAGTATCCTGCGGATTAGTTACATTGATTGTTTTAGTAACCAGTTCAGATCCGGTTAATGCATTTTCCAGCTTCTTTTTGGGACCATTTACCTCAGTTCGTCGTATTGGCAACATTGTTGAAGCAGCATCACCGTTAATGTTTACAGCATTGGCTGTAATTATGATATTTAGTGCTGGTCAGTTTTCCATGATATCCGAAGGTGCATTCTTTATTGGAACATTGGGTGCCATGATGATTGCTACCTCCGTACCGTTACCTGCCGGTATCCATCCTATCGTTGCTATATTAGTAGCTGGTGCAATGGGAGCAGCGGTTGCCTTAATACCGGCTGTGCTTAAAATGAAATGGCAAGTGTCAGAAGTTGTAACTTCTTTGATGTTAAATTATGTAGTTCAGTTCTTTGCCATATATATGGTAAGCTATCATTTTCGCGAAATTAGTAGTTCCAGCTTAGCATCTATTGAATTTAAGGATACCTCAATCCTTCCAGTTATTATTAGAGGAACCAGAATACATCTAGGGATAGTACTTGGGGTTATCTTATGTATTATAACTTATTTCTTACTATATAGAACTACCTTTGGCATGAAATTAAGGACGGTGGGAAATAATGCAAAATTTGCCCATTATTCCGGTATAAAAGTTACCGGTATTATGGTGATTTCACAAGTAATTGCAGGCGCTCTGGCTGGTATGGGTGGTGGAGCAGAAATTCTTGGTATGTATAACCGTTTTAAATGGACTACATCGCCAGGTTATGGCTGGTCTGGTATTGTAGTTGCATTGTTAGCAAGGGACAATCCATTGATGGTTCCATTAGCTGCATTATTTATGGGTTATCTTAATGTTGGAGCTAATATTATGGCAAGAAACAGTGATGTTAGCAGCGAAGTAGTTCAAATAATACAAGGTGTTATGATATTAATGATTGCCGCTGAGGCTTTACTTAAAAAATGGAAACAGAAAATGATTGTAAAAGCTGCAAAGTCAGAAGCAGGTATGAAAGGAGATGTAATAAATGATTGACTATTCATTTATCGTTGACTTCCTTTTTATGTGGATTCGAGTGGCAACCCCAATTTTATTAGCTTCCCTAGGGGCCATCCTATGTGAAAAATCAGGTGTTGTTAATCTTGGTTTAGATGGTATTATGCTCATATCTGCCTTGTTTGGAGTTCTTGGAAGTGCCTATGGAGGAAATTTAATATGGGGAGTGATTGCCGGTGTAGGCTCCGCATTAATAATAAGTGGAATTTTTGCTTACTTCCACCTTGTTTTAAAAGCAAATGCCGTTTTATGTGGTACTGCAGTAAATACAATTGCTTCCGGTTTGACAGTATTTGCATTACAGTTAGCCACAGGTGAAAAGGGCTCCAGTTCTTCATTAAAAAGCTATACTTTTCCTACTGTGAATATTCCTTTTATAAAGGACATTCCTATTCTTGGAGATATTCTGTCTGGACATAACTTAATTACATACATTGCATTTCTTATGGTAATTGTTATTTGGATATTTATGTACAAAACACCTCTAGGGCTGCGTATGCGTGCAGTGGGTGAGAATCCCAATGCTGCCTCCAGTGTGGGACAAAATGTAATTAAAATTAGATTTTTAGCGATTTTATTATGTGGAGTGTTGGTAGGATTCGGCGGAATGTACTTATCCATGGGTTATTTGTCTATGTTTACCAGAGACATGGTAGCCGGTCGTGGTTTCATAGCTCTTGCAGCATGTGCTATGGGTCAGGCAACACCAGTAGGAGTCTTGATATCTTCCATGGTTTTTGCCTTCTTTGATGGGTTATCTAATATTCTTCAATTATTGCAAATTCCATCTGAGTTTGTGCAAATGCTGCCTTATGTAGCGACAATATTTGGTTTAACTGTTTATTCTATCCAAAAAATAAGGCTTCAAAAGAAAAAGAGTAAGGAGATACAGCAAAATGTCATTGAATAAAGATGAAAAAACATTAGGAAAGAAACAATATCATATACATTTACAACCAGGTGATATCGGAAAATACGTACTCTTACCAGGAGATCCAGCAAGATCCGATCGTGTAGCAAAATATCTTGACGGTGCTGAATTAATAGCAAATAATAGAGAGCATCGAACCTTTACCGGTTACTATAAAGGAGTAAAAATATCAGTTACTTCAACTGGAATGGGGTGTCCATCAGCAGCTATTGCAGCAGAAGAACTAATTAATATTGGTGCAGAATGTTTAATACGTATTGGTAGTAGTGCAGCTTTACAGGAAGGAATTAATATTGGTGATTTACTAATATCCACTGCATCCATGAAAAATGAGGGAACTTCAAAATTCTATGTCCCAGACTGTTTTCCAGCAGTGCCAGATTTTGACTTTACCCGCATGTTAATTGATACAGCAAAGGACATGAAAAACGAAATCTCTAGCAGTATATATTATGGTATTAATGCCTCAGATGATGCTTTTTATGGTGAAACAGAGGAATGGATTGAACATTTGTCAAAGCTTGGATGTTTAAATGTTGAAATGGAGAGTTCAGCACTATATACGGTCTGCCACCGCCGAAAGGTAAGAGGTGCTATGGTCAGTGCGGTATCAGGTAACCTGATTACAGGTAATGTAATCTATGAAAGGGAAAATCAAGGATTGGCAAAAGGATGGGATGACGAAATCCGAATTGTTCTGGAAACTATTTATAGATTTGAGCAGGAGCAACAAGGATAAGTGTGAAGGGAATTTCTAAGGCGCTAGAAGACGCCGCCTAAGAAATTCTAAAAGCGTCACAAATGGAAGGCTATGCCTTCCATTCGGAAGAACTCCTCCATGAGAATCCATTGGAATTCTCATGGCGAACTTCTTCGTCCATTATTTGAGATGCCGCAAGGCGGCATCATGTCGGAAGGTGTATCCATTTTTAAACAAACAGTACAGCAGGAGGATTTGGTATGGAAGAAAAGAAAATGATGCACTTAAATATATCTAAAAATCAAATTGGAAAGTATGTGTTTTTACCAGGTAGTGTGGAACGTGCAACAAAAATTGCTGATTATTTTGATAATCCAGTCAAAGTTGCACACAATCGAGAATTTCTTACTTATACAGGAACACTGGAAGGCATACCGGTATCTGTTACAAGTACAGGAATTGGAGGACCGTCTTCAGCCATTGCGGTAGAAGAATTATTCGAATGTGGTGCTCATACTATGATGCGAATCGGTTCATGCGCGTCCACATCTTCAAAAGTTAAAATTGGGGATGTAGTTATAGTAAATGGCGCAGTAAGAATGGAGGGTACTGGACTACATTATCTTCCCGTAGAGTTTCCGGCAGTGCCTGATTATTACATGGTAAAAGAGCTGGAAGCAGCAGCAATCCGTCTTGACATCCCTTATAATATTGGAGTTACTATTACAAAGGATTCTTATTATACTGAGGTATCTCCGGAAACAAAGCCAGTGTATTATGAATTAAAAAATAAATGGGAAGCCTATGAAAAAGGTGGAGCCACCAATACAAGCATGGAATGTTCAACTTTATTCCTGGCAGCAGCGTCCTTAGGAATCAGAATGTCATCTGTTATGATTAGTGCAACCAATTATAAATGTTATTCAAACGATGATAAAGACTATCCTCGTGAATGGGAAGACAGAGCAATTCGAGTAGGAATTGAAGCGATGAAAGAAATAATTAAAAAGGATATGTCAAAACCACAGACAATTTAAAGATAATAATAAAAGAAATTAGATTGGCATCATGGTTTGATAAATGCATTTGTGTATGTGATACGAAAGGAAGATAATTATAATGAAACATATATTAATTGATTGTGATACTGGTATTGATGATTCGATTGCGATTTTGTATGCATTAAAAAGTAAAACGTTACATGTAGAAGGATTTACAACAGTATATGGAAACACTTCCTCCCATCAGGCAGCAGAGAATACATTGCGTTTAATAAAGCTGTCAAAGTGTGGATATGAAATACCAGTAGTACTTGGCGCAAATCAGAACTTGGATGGTGAATATGGACCAATACCAATTTATATTCATGGAGATAATGGAATAGGTAATGTGGAATTACCAAAGTCAGAACAACAATTACGAAAGGAGAGTGCACCGGATTTTATCATAAGTAAAGCCAATGAGCTTCAAGGAGATTTAACCATTGTCGCTTTAGGGAGATTAACCAATATTGCCTTAGCTTTAGAAAAGGATCCCAGACTTCCTTATAAAGTTAAAAATATGATTGTAATGGGCGGAACAATAGGCAAACCCGGGAACGTGAATCCTTATGCAGAGGCCAATATCTATGGTGATGCAAGGGCAGCAGATATAGTTTTCCGTGCAGGTTTCCACATGATTGTGGTAGGGCTTGATGTTACAACAGAAACTTACCTTTCAGGGCATGATATTTCCGTATTGGAAAAATATTGTGATGTAGAAAACAGAGATATTGTTCAGTATATAAAATCAGCCCTAAAATTCTATTTTAAGTTTAATTATGAATCAACTGGATGTCAGGACCGATGCGTAGTACATGATCCATTAGCTATGTTAATTGCAGAAAATCCATCCATTGGTGAGTACCGTATGATGCGTGCTGCTGTGGAATATGAAAACAAAGAATTTCGTGGTATGATAAAGACCGATGAAAGATTTATTTCAGATTATAACCATGATGAAATTTTATATTGTATCAGAGTAGACTCTGATTTAGCTATAAGGAGATTGCTATCGGTATTCTAATGAAGCAATCTTAAGAAACTTTAAAGATTAACATTTAGAAATTAAATCTTTAAATATTATTCCATGAAAATAACCTCCTAAATGTAGTTTTTATAGTTGTTTTATAATTCAACAATATAACAAAAACGGAACAACCGTTACTTTTTTATGGAAATATGAAATAAATTCAAAATATCGGAAATATGGAAAAGGAGCATTTACCCAGGCGAGCCATCGCACTAGCGATATGGTACAATTTTTATAAAAAAATAATGAAAGGATACATTGCAACTGCCCTTTATATAGATTCACATGGCAGTATCCCATCTAAACCAGATGTGATAGGCAAAAGGCAAAATGATGAAAAGAACTTTGATTAAAAACGCAAAATATATTGTAACCTGTGATAAAAATGACAATTTATATGAGAATGGTTTTA
>CALDJN010000120.1 GCA_937901695.1 uncultured Anaerocolumna sp. | reverse complement strand
AATTTGTGTAGCTAAATGCCCTGGCATGGCTATTTTTATAGCGGATGGCTCATACTCGGATGATGAAGGATTAGTCTCTTTACCTTATGAGTTTTTACCATTACCTAATAAAGGACAAGCTGTTAAGGCTACTGACAGATATGGTAGAGTACTATGCAACGGAGAAATATATAAAGTAAAAACGTCTTCTAACTTTGATTGTACTGCAGTAGTAACTATTAAAATTCCAAAGGAATTTATTATGGAAGCTCGCGATTTTATATTGATATAAAGGAGGTGCGAAATATGAGTGATGAAATTTTAATCTGCAGATGTGAAGAGGTAACCGAGCAAGAAATTAAAGATGCTATAAAAAATGGCGCTTCAACTGTCGATGGAGTAAAACGTGTTACAAGAGCCGGTAAGGGTCTTTGCCAGGGCAGAACATGCAGATGTCTTGTAGAAAATTTAATATCAAGAGAAACTAAAACTCCTGTTGAGGAATTAGAATATCCAAATAATAGACCACCAGGTAAAGGCGTTAGCTGAGTTGGATAAGGAGGACCAATAATGAAACGAGAAGCTGAAATAGTTGTTATCGGAAGTGGAATCATGGGTTCAAGTATTGCATATAATCTTGCCAAAGCAGGAAAAGAAGTTGTTGTTTTAGAACAAAATGAAATTTGTAGTGGAACATCAAGCGCAACTGCAGCTTGGCTTTGGCCATCGGATAAAACTCCGGAACACTACGGAAGATTAGCTTGGCATTCTATGGAAATCTACAAGAATTTAGAGGAAGAACTTGGTGCAGATTTTGAGTATACGATAACAGGAAGCCTTGAATTAATATGGACCGAAAAACAAATAGAATCTGCTAAAAAACTGATAGAATTAGAAGAAAAGTTAGGACATGAAGTAAAAATTCTTACGCAAGATGAAACAATTAAAATGGAGCCGGTCATAAATCCTAATGTATTAGGAGCTATTTATTGTGAAGAGGATGGGAATTTAAATCCATTTCTATTGGTTAATGCATATATACAGGCAGCTAAAAGACATGGTGCAGAAATAAATACGAATACAAAGGTTCAAGATTTAATAGTTAAGGGGAATTCAATAAAGGAAATAGTAACAAATAAGGGGAGCATTAAACCTGGTCTTGTAATATGTGCTGCTGGAATGTATAGTAAAGAATTGGCAAAGAAAATAGGTGTTGATATACCTATACATCCTGAAAGAGGCTTTTGCCTTGTTTCAGAAAGACTGCCAAAAATGTTAAATACAACAGTATGCGGTGCGAGGCAAACTGCTTCGGGAAATATAGTTTTTGGTTTTGTTAAAGATACTGTAGATTCAATTGATAGGAAGATGTATTCAAGGGGAATGCAAATGGCAGCAAACGATATAATGAGAGATATGCCTAGCCTGGGAGATATCAATATAATAAGATCTTATACTGGTATTCGTGTTATACCTGATGATAAGTTTCCAATATTAGGTCCATCTGAAATAATTGATAATTTCTGGTTGTCAGTTACTCATAGTGCTGTTGTATTTAACTGTGCACTTTCCGAAATAATCGTACAGTTGGTAAATGGTGAAAGAGATACGGATTCAATACCATACTATGCATATAAACGTTTCATTAAGTAATCAATTATATATTAAACTGCAGTTTTTATCGAATGATAATATAACAATAAGTGAAATGGAGGGTTAGATTTGAAATTTGGAAGATATCTTAGCGTAATAGTTACGCCTTTTTATGAGGATAATAGCATAAACTATGATGAAGCTATAAGATTAGGAAAAACCATGGTCGATAATGGAGTAGAAGGTTTGATAATAGCAGCAACTGGGGGAGAATCTGCTACTATGAAGCTTGAAGAGAGAATTGAATTAACTAAGGTAATGAAAAACGCATTTAATGGGCAAGTTCCTATAATAGTTGGGACAGGTACTAATAACACAGAAGACAGTAAAAGAATAACTAAGCTTATAGAAGAAGCGGGTGCAGATGGAATATTGCTTGTTTCTCCATATTATAATAAACCATCTCAGGAAGGTATTTATCTCCACTTTAAAGCTATTGCTGATTCTACAAAATTACCTGTATTTTTATATAATGTTCCTGGTAGAACTGGTATAAATCTATCTCCTGAGACAATTGTAAGATTAGCAGAAGTACCTAATATAGTAGGA
Organism: uncultured Anaerocolumna sp.; assembly: GCA_937901695.1. GTDB lineage: Bacteria > Bacillota > Clostridia > Lachnospirales > Lachnospiraceae > Anaerocolumna. The sequence continues at coordinate 141 of CALDJN010000120.1, read as the reverse complement.
ATGAAAGATGCTTCAGGAAATATAGATCAATTGACTAAATTACTTCGCGCTGTACCAAAAGATTTTCATGTTTATACGGGTGATGACAATTTAGCTATCCCAGCTTTAAGTATAGGAGTTTATGGACTTATAAGTGTTGCA
>CALDJN010000119.1 GCA_937901695.1 uncultured Anaerocolumna sp. | reverse complement strand
GAGGCGCCTTTGTTATAACTATTATTCATAGTAGTCATTCTGGCACTCTGTATAAAATTCATATTGAATTCTATCATCTCTAGGGATTGCTGTATTAAGGAATTGTTATGGTTGTTCACTTCAACAAGTCTTTGAACTACCTTCTTTAGATTCTCGTGTACTTTAGATAATTGTTGTTGTTCCTTAGGCTGCTTGTCCAGTATATCAATAATGGTTTGAACACGAAGTCCTTTTGAATCTTTACCGATTACAATCCCAATATTGTTAACTACTTCTTCTCTCTTGTGTTCTAAATAGTTAATCTTTTCAATTACAGTTTGTTCCTGATCTGTTATTTGCTGCAGCGCTTCTAAGTCACCTTTTACTATAATCTTTGTTTTATTCTCTTCTATAGGAACAAGCTTCTCGTATATCTCGTATTCCTGTTCTAACGTGGTTATAAGTTCTTCCATTAAACTAGCCAATTTTCAAACTCCTTTTCTTTCATCCTTTGTTCACAGGCTTTCATAGGCTAAATGATTTGATCAAAATAGTTCTCTACTAATTTATTCGCTACTTCTTCGCCAGTCACATTATAAGTGCCTGATTCCATTCGTCTTTTAATGTCATTTACTTTATCCATACGGATATCTTCTACATGCGCAAGGGCTTGTTTCGCTACTTGATAATCCTTTCCTGCTCTTGAGATTTCTACATGATCTTTTGCAGAAGTTCCAGTAGTTTTGGTTGTTTTCATCGTATTATTCGTTTGGAATATTTGTGTGATTTTGTTATATGCATCAATACGCATTGTCCTTCACTCCTATTTCTTTCTTTCTAAAGTTACACTCTTATTTAAAATATTTATCGGACTTTTCTTCCTTTTCATTATAGGTAGAAGCAAATTTTTATATTTAGTGTCTGCTGATTAAATCTAAAAGCATTGATTTTGCTGACTTTTTTTGACCTTTTACCTGATAGTTAATGCAAGGATTTTAAAGGAATATACCTGTTTTTCTTGCAGTTTTAACAAACGCAGACACTATTTATGTGGGAATAAGGTGACTGGGGGAGGAGGAGAAGATGGATTTTACAAGTTCATGTTCTTCTAACTGCTCAAATTTTGTGGCTGAAGGAGGAGGAGAAGATGGATTCTTCGCCTTGCAGGCTCAGAATGACAAACGAAATTGGCAGGTATACCTTTATGTTTCGTGTATACCTGCCAATTACTGGATTCACTTTTTATTTTAAGTTTAATACCACAAGCAGAATGTACTTTAATGCCACAAGCTAAACTGTACTTTAATGCCACAGGCTGAACTGTACTTTAATGCCACAGGCTGAGCTGTACTTTAATGCCATAATCTAAACTGTAACACTTTAATACTTCATATCCTTTAATATATCACAGAAATCAAAGGTTGCAAAATAATCTTTCGGTGTCTCTGCACGGCGGATTAATTGAACAGTTCCATCCTCTTTTAACAGTAACTCAGAGGATCTTAATTTACCATTATAATTATAGCCCATTGCAAATCCATGAGCTCCTGTATCGTAAATTATGATTAAATCGCCAATATCAACCTTAGGAAGCATTCTATCAATTGCAAACTTATCATTATTTTCACATAAAGCACCAGTTATATCATATTTGTGATCATATGGTTTATCTTCTTTACCCGCTACTGTAATGTAATGATACGCACCATACATAGCCGGTCTCATAAGGTTAACTGCTGATGCATCCAATCCAATGTATTCTTTATATATATGTTTCTCATGAACGGCAGTTGCCACTAGATGTCCATAAGGAGCCAACATATATCGTCCTAATTCTGTAAAGATAGATATGTCACCCATACCAGCTGGTACCAAAACTTCTTCAAATGCTTTTTTTACACCTTCCCCAATTACCATAATATCATTTGGCTCCTGGTCCGGTTTATATGGGATTCCGACACCACCGGATAAATTAATAAACTGAATATCTGCACCTGTTTTTTCTTTTAATTCTACTGCCAGTTCAAATAACATTCTTGCTAAAGTTGGATAATATTCGTTGGACACTGTATTGCTTGCTAAAAATGAGTGAATACCAAAATGTTTTACACCCTTGCTTTTTAAAACCTTAAATCCTTCTATCATTTGCTCTTTGGTAAATCCAAATTTTGCTTCTCCTGGATTATCCATAATATCCGTACTTATTTTAAATACTCCACCTGGGTTATACCTGCAGGATATGGTTTCTGGAATTCCTGCAGCCTTTTCCAGGAATTCGATATGTGTAAAATCATCTAAATTGATAGTTGCATTGATTCCTCTCGCTTTTATGAATTCTTCTGCTGGAGTTGCATTGGAAGAGAACATAACGTCATTTTCTCGAAATCCAAGTGCTTCAGAAAGCATTAATTCTGTCAAGGAAGAACAATCTACTCCACAGCCTTCCTCTTGCAGAATTTTTAAGATAAATGGGTTTGGTGTAGCCTTTACTGCAAAGTATTCTTTAAACCCTTTGTTCCAGGCAAATGCCGCCTTTAATCTTCTAGCATTTTCACGGATTCCTTTTTCATCATATATATGAAATGGCGTTGGGTATTTCGCTGTGATTTCTTTTAATTGCTCTAATAGATCGGAAGAGCACACGCCT
>CALDJN010000118.1 GCA_937901695.1 uncultured Anaerocolumna sp. | reverse complement strand
ATTTGAATACATTGTGGTGCCTTGCAGTTTTTAAGATGCTGCTTGTCCGTATTAACACAGATAAATTCTACACCTACTATGTTTTCTTCAATCATTCTATTAACAGCATTATTCCCTGCACCGCCGACTCCAATTACAAGTATTTTTGCAGATGAATCAGCTTCATTTGTTCTTATTTCAAGCAAGGTACTTCCTCCTTCACTATACTAATCTTTAAAATTATTTATCCAAATTTTTAGCTATTTGTTTCCCTCTATGTAAAACAACTGATTAAACAAACAGTTTCATTCTTTAACAAAAGAAGTTACTTATTTTTAAGTCTGATAAGACTAGTTTATTCTTTTGTAATCCTATAGTATATAATAGCTTTTATTGACAAAATAATCAACCCTTAATTTATTCTTTTTTACTTCCGGGGTTTTGCTATGATACGCTTTTGTCCTTCCGTAAAGTTCTTCATATCCAGTGTAAGTTTCTCTTTAGGAGCTTTTGGCAGCAAATTTTTAAGCTCTGCAATTTGTTCATCATATGTATTTCGTTTCCCAAGCAGTACCTGAATATCGCCACAATATAATGTAACTTCCATGTCAGAGTTAAATTGAATGGTCTCTACATCCAATTCATACTTTTTTATTAATTGTGTCAAATTCAAAATAACGTCGAAAATTTCTTCTTTTTGTGTATCTAATTTTTCATAAAGCACCATTTTATTAAAGCTTAGACCTGTAATAAATGGAACTTGATCCAGTTTTTTATCGGAACTTTCTACAATAACTCCATCTTTATCAAAATACATATATCCACCCATGTATTCGATACAACCGGTAATTACTTTTTCGTAAACCTGAATCCTAACTGTGTTTAGATTTTCCATTTCAATGTCTACACGTTCAATAAATGGTATACTCTCCGTTTCACCGTACTTATATCTTAAATAAAGTAATAAGGTATTTTCATCTGTCTTTTTGGTAAGAACTTTTTTCTGTAATTCCTCTGAAGTATAACGATTACTTCCTTCTACAATAGCAGTTTCCAATCTACTAATAAATAGAAGAACAAGCGTTGGAATAATAATGAAGAGGCAAAATTTCAGTATTTTCGAAAGTCTTAATAAAATACCATTTTTCTTTTTCTTTTGTCTCTTTTCTCTCATGCTCCCTCTTTTCTGCATAAAAATAGGTTATGCAAATAAACATAGTAATTTCCATAAATTTTGAATATTCCATCGGCTTACGTCGAAGAAACAACCAGATTGTTTTCGGAAATATAAGAAACTTCAGCACCTAAATTACTTAAATCTCTACATATATCCTCATACCCTCTTTGAATATGAATAGAATTATGGACATTGGTTTTTCCCTTAGCCATAAGTCCTGCTATAATTAAAGCAGCACCGCCCCGTAATTCACTTGCATATACGTCAGTACCATATAATTCCGGTACACCTCGGATGGTGGCTTCTCTGCCATCAATCTGGATATCTGCTCCAAATTTTAATTGTTCTTTTACATTTTGGAATCTTCCTTCAAATATGTCTTCCACTATTTTACTTGTTCCAGTTGCCATCATTAACACAGACATCATTTGCGACTGCATATCCGTTGGAAAGCCAGGGAATGGCATTGTTCTAATAATTGGTATGGGCTTTGGTCTGCCATGGGATGAAATCTGAATATAATCATCTCCGCATATAATATCGCTGCCGATTTCCTGGAGTACCAGAATAACTCCTTCCAGACAGCTGGAATTAATGTCTCTTAGAACTACTTCCCCTCCTACCCCTGCAACAGCAGCCAAATAAGTACCTGCCACGATTCTATCTGATGCTGTAGTGTATTCCACATCATGTAGACTTTCTACTCCAAGTACTTCAATTTTATCGGAGCCAGTACCTACAATATTAGCACCTGCGGCATTTAGAAAATTACATAATTCATTGATTTCCGGTTCTTTTGCAGCATTATATATTACTGTTTTCCCTTAAAACGGCAGCCAGAATTACATTTTCTGTCGCACCAACGCTTGGAAACTCTAAATATATATCCGTACCAATAACATCATCGGTATTGCAATAAATTAGCCCGTCCTCTTCTTTCAGGGAGATATTCATTTTTGCAAATGCGTGTAAATGAAAGTCAATAGGTCTTGCACCTATAGAACATCCCCCAGGGTAGGTTACAATTGCTGTTTTTGTCCGTCCTAGTAAAGCTCCCATTAGTATAATAGAAGAACGCATCTTCTTTACTAAATCTTCCGGAACAGTTGAAGTATTAAGGGTTGTTGTATCAACAATAATGGATGATCCTTCCCATTCAACTAAGCATCCGATTGCCTCTAAAATCTTAATCATATGATAAACATCTAATATTTTAGGGCAGTGATTTAGCTTAGAAATTCCGTTTACCAGAACTGTTGCTGCTAATATTGGTAAAACTGCATTTTTAGAACCCTGTATGTTAACTTCTCCATTCAGCTCTTTTCCACCAACAATCTGAATAATTGCCATGGTTCACCTCAAACCAATAAGAAATATACTATTACTATATGAAATTTCTTTTGATTTGTGCTTGTAGTCAAAATGGTAAAGTAAATACCTATTTTACAATTGCTTATCTTTCATACTTTATTTGATTAGAAACACTTAAAACAATTCCCATCTCTATAAGTAAAACTACTAAAGAACTGCCTCCATAACTGATAAAGGGTAATGGAATACCGGTAGAAGGAATGGTATTGGTAACAACTGCAATATTTAAAAGTACCTGCATAGCAATATGAGTTAAAGTACCAGTAGCAATTAGACCTCCGTAAAGGTCTGGTGCATTGATTGCTATTACAAATAGCCGCCAGATAAGTAATACAAAGATTAAGATAATGGCGACAGCACCAAATAATCCAAGTTCTTCACAAATAACTGCAAAAATCATATCATTATGGGATTCTGGTATGAATCCAAGCTTTTGCATACTTTCTCCAAGTCCTTTTCCAAAGATTCCTCCAGAGGCAATTGCATACAAACCTTGCAATATTTGATAACCTCTATCATGGGTTTCTACGTTTCTCCATACATCAATACGGGTACTACGATAGCTTACTCCAAAAACGGCTATGGCTCCCAATCCCACTGATATAATTCCGGAAACGATAAAATACAACTTTTTCCTACTGGCGACAAAGCAGATTGCTATCATAATACAGCCCATAACCAAAGCAGTACTAAAGTTAGGAATTAAGACTAACACTATTAAAGGTGCTACAAATATTACTACTCTTACAAATCCCCAGAATTTATCCAGTTTTCTGGGTGCCAGGTTAACTATGTAAGCGGTAAATAGTATAACCGCAATTTTGGATAACTCAGAGGGCTGAAAACTTCCTAATGGACCTAATTCAATCCAACGTTTTGCACCCTTAATTTCTTTTCCAAAAATTAATACATATGTTTGAAGCAAAATACAGAAAATATATAGGAGCGTAACTGGTCTCATCTTTATTATAGGTAATTTCTTAATATAAAAATGATAATCAATTTTAGAAACCACCAACATTAAGAATACACCAATCAACCCGAATATTGCTTGTTTCTCCAGATAAAAAGTTGGCTTTCCATAGATTCTGCTGGCATTATAGGAGCTGGTACTATAAATCATGACCAATCCAAAACACACTAAAAATAGTGTTAAGAACAGCAGACTGTAGTCATAATAACTATGAAATTTTTTAACTTTCCCCTGTTCCCGTTCTGCCCTAGTCATAAAATACTCCTAACTTTATTATCATTTATAGATTCTTTGTTTCAAGTTTATGGATTACTTGTTCTAATTTATAGATTCTTCGCAAATTCAACTTCGTTGAATTTTTGCTCAGAATGACACGCTTTCAT
>CALDJN010000117.1 GCA_937901695.1 uncultured Anaerocolumna sp. | reverse complement strand
CCAATTGCCTTTGCAGCTGCAAGAAAGACATCCGGATGTGGCTTTGCATTCTTTACTTTTGATGCATCCACAATATAATCAAAATAATCATTTAATTCTAAACGATCTATTATATAAAATGCGTTGCGGCTTACAGAAGCAATAGCTGTTTTTATATCATTCGCTTTCAATTCTTCTAAGAATCTATATATGCCTGGTAATATGTCTGCTGGAGTCATGGTACTGATTAACTCCTTGTAATAGTCATTCTTTTCTTCTGCGAAAGCTATTTTTTCCTCCTTTGTATAGAATTCTTTACTTGGTCCATTCTCTAAGATTAAATCTAAGGATTCTAATCTTGAGACTCCTTTTAACTTCTCATTGTATTCTTCATCAAATGGAATCCCTAACTTATCAGCTAGTCTCTTCCATGCTTTATAGTGGTATTTGGCAGAATCCGTAATAACACCATCTAAATCAAATATAACTGCTTTTATCATTTTATTTTTCTCCATCCATTCTTACTCCAACTAAAAAGTACCTATTAAATATAAGATAAATAATAACAATTGGCAACACCGTTATAGTTGCGGCTGCCATTACCTGATGCCACGCGGTTCCTGCATCTCTTGAGGAAAATGTTTGAAGCCCTAAAGTTAATGTGTATTTTGTTTCTGTTTTCATATACAACATTGGCTTCGTAAACTCATTCCAAAATCCCATAAAGACAAATACTGCCTGAGTGGAAATAATCGGTTTTGCTAAAGGCATACAGATTCGAAAGAATCTGCCATAACGTCCCAGTCCATCAATACTTGCAGCTTCCTCCACATCGGATGGAAAATTAATAAAAAATTGTCTCATCATAATAATATTGCCAATGTTTGCTGCGGCAGGGATAATCAAAGCGGAAAAATGATCTAACATGCCTAGTTTTTGTATAATTAAATAATTCGGTATCATAAGTACCTGACCCGGTATCATAATCAATGACATCAGTATGAAATATATTTTATTTCTTCCTGGAAAGTTAAGCCTTGATAGAGCATAACCTGCCATTGTATTAATAAACAGATTTATTACGGTACCAATAACAGATATTACGAAGGAATTTAAAAACCATCTTGGAAATGAAGTGGAACGTCCAAAAATATACCGATAGTTATCCAATGACATATCCTTACCAATAAGTGACATGTTGCCACCTACGATTTCTTTTAGAGGCTTAAAGGAAGCAGAAATCATCCATAGGAAAGGGTACAGGGTAATTAGTGCAAATATGATTAATATAAGATATAATAAAAACCTGCTTATTTTAAAACTTTTCCTTTTCATATGCCATGTCCTCCTAATATAACCTTTCCGACTTGGTTATTTTCTGTGAGAGTAAGGATAACAATAAAATAACTACAGCCAGTATAATAGCTAAGGTTGCCGCAAATCCCATTGCGTTCTGTGTTCCAAATGCATATCGATAAATCATTAAGGATACCGTAAGTGTTGAATTGGCTGGTCCGCCGGAACCATTGGAGAAAATATAAGCTTGATCAAACATCTGTAAAGTTCCTATAATACTTGTAAGAAGTACATATGCTGTCATTGGTTTTAGATAAGGAATGGTTATATAAAAGAATTTCTTAGCTGCATTTGCTCCATCAATCTCTGCAGCTTCGTACATGGAATCCGGCAAATCCTGCAAAGTAGCCAAATATAGCGTCATGTAAAATGGTATGGTTGACCATATATTCATTGCCATAATAACTTTAAGGGAGAAATTAGGGTTCTGTAGAAAATTAATTCCCTTATTGTAGAATCCCATGTGAATTAGCATACCGTTAATTGGCCCTGTTACACTAAACATAAACATGAAAATTAAGGTTAAGGCAGAGCTTGAAGTAAGAGTTGGAAGAAAATAAACCGTTCGAAATATCATTTTCCCTTTAATCTTACTATTTAGTACAGATGCCATTACCAAAGCCAGAAAAGTCTGAATCGGTACTACAATTACTGAGAAAGTAAGGGTATTCTTAAATGCTACTCTTGTAGTTTCATCGGTAAGTGCTCTTATGTAGTTGTCAAGACCTACCAAGGTGTAGGTCCGATTAAATAAATTCACTTTATGAAAAGATAAATATATAACAAATAATACAGACAAACCTATAAAAATACTCGTTACAATAATAGCTGGTGTTAAAAACAGGTACCCTTGACGATGTTCTCTTCTTTCTCTTTTTGTATACTTTTGTCTGCTTACTGCTATTTCATTACTATGCATACTTGTTTTTACCCCCATTTTTTAAAAATCGGCAGCTTTATATATAAGCCGCCGATGAAAGACTATTACCTTGAATTCTTTATTTCATCATTTGCCTGTTTATCAGCTTTTGCCATTGCATCAGCAGTTGTCATTTCACCAGATACAGCACTTGGAATATAGTTTTGATAAGCAGAGTTAACGATGGAAATTGTGGTTCCCTTTTGCCATGGAACAGAATATTCAATTTGTGATAAATGTGTCTTCATAACTGGATCAGCTTCAATGTTCATAGCTTTTGCAACGTCTTCTCTGGAAGGCAGGCATCCTGCACCGGCAACCCAGGTAGACATTCCATCACCAGTTGCATATTTAATCCATTCTTTTGCCAATTCCACTTCTTTTGCTTTAGAATAGATTGCATAACCAACCGTAAAGGACATGGAACTCTTTTCACCTAAATAGCTTGGCATATCACGTACTTCAAATTTAATATCCGGGTAATTCTGTTTTAGATTTCCATATACCCAGTTTCCTTCTTCCATTATAACACATTTACCAGTTCCAAATACTTCACCATTCCATCCTAATCCAATCTCTGCCGGTGTTTTAAGAGCACCTGTATTAACCAGCTCCATCATAAAATCAAGATTCTTTAATACACCTTCCGAACTTAAAGTAGACATTTCCTCATCATCAATAATACTGGCACCATTTCTTTCAAATATATGAAGATTTCTGGCTAAATCCTGATTATAAGTCATAGCTGTAATTTCCCCTGCACCATATTTGTCATCTAACTTCTTTTGAAGTTCCGGTAGGAAAGTAACTAGTTCTTCTAAAGAATCAGGAATATCAGAAACTTTATATCCTACGGATTCTAATAAATCCGTATTTATGTAAGTAGCCAATGTGGATACATCCTTAGGAATTGCATAGATTTTACCATCCTTTGTTGTAAATGCATCCATTAAATTGCTGTAATAAGCATCCGTACCCATTTCCACAGGATCTAACTCTAACAAAACATCCAAAGTTGCATAAAATGGGAACATACTGCCATCTACATAAAATACATCTGGTGCTGTACCTCCGATAAAATCAGCCTGAAGTTGCGTATTAATATCCGTATAAGTCTTTAGTTCAATGGTTGCTCCTGTTTTCGTTTCAAAATCACTAATTACTTGAGCCAATGCAGCCGATTCTGCATCATTACCACCCCATATACCAACGGTAAGTTTTTTGCCACTGTAATCCGTTTCTGGCTCTTGTGCTTTTGGCTCTTCCGATGTCTCCGGGGTTTCTGATGTTTCTTCTGTAGTTACTGCTTCCTCTTCTTTTTTGTCAGCATCATCTTTTTTACCACAGCCAACCATACTAAGTACTAATACAAGTACAAGTAACATTGATAATAACTTTTTCATAACTTCGTCTCCTTTTTATGATTTTATTAAAAACGTTTTGGTAATATTATTATATACCAAAACGTTTTGGAATACAACGCTATTTAGTGTATTTTCTATAATTTTATTTCAAATTTATCTATAATGTTATAACTATTTCCATATATATGAACCGTTACTTCCTTTACCTTGGTTTTATTTTCGATAATTAATATATCTTTTTTAACTGTAATATTTAATGTCTGTCCTTTCCATATAATCTTAAACTCCAGGGAGGACCAAGTTTTTGGTAGTTTAGGCTCAATTCTAAGGTTACCATTTAGCATACGAACACCACCAAAACCATAGACTATGGATTGCCAAATACCGCCTATGGAGGCAGCATGGATTCCATCATCTGAGGATTTCATATTAGGTCCAAGGTCGATTAGGCATGCCCGTCTGAAAAGATTATATGCCATATGGTAATCCCCCATATCATTAGCCAGGATGCAATGGGTAGATAAAGAAAGAGAAGAATCATGTAAAGTTCTAGGCTCATAATAATTCCAATTTGCTTTCTTTACATCTAGTGGAAACATATCTTCCATAAGGAAGAATAGAATCATAATATCAGCTTGTTTTGATACCTGAATCTTATTCACCTGCTCAAGATTGTAATCAAGGAACATACTTCCAACCTGTGTCTGGTTCTTATATTTGGTAAGATCTATATCTTTATAGGTTAGATAATTTTTATCCTGAGGTATTACCAAATCGGATTCTCTAGGTACGGGAAGATAGATTTTATCCACTTTGCTATTCCATACATGGTAAGCATTCTCCAAATCCATTTTCTTATTCAATTTATTAAATAATGCTGGCTTCTTTTCTTTCATAAATTGATAATATTCCATGGCCTTTTTTATGTTCCAGTAAGCCATATAGTTTGTAAATGCATTATCGTCTGCATGTTCCTTATATTCATCTGGACCTACCACATTATTAATATGGTACTTATTATCCTCCTTGGAGTATTCCAATCTGGAAGCCCAGAATTTTGCTGTATCCATTAGTAATTCATATCCGTATTCCTCCATGAATTCTTCATCATCGGTTACCATATAGTACTGCCATATTCCATAAGCTACATCTGCGGTTATATGCTGTTCTATAAATCCAGACCATATCTTGGTTGGAAGCCCTGTAATAATATCCGCTGCTCCCCATACCGGTGTTACTTCTCCATCATTAATCCACGCAGACTCCCATGGAAATTGTGCCCCTTCATATCCATTGGATAAGGCTTTTTTATGGGCACCTGGAAGTAAGAAATATCGGTATTGTTCCAGCTGTCTTGCAATCTTAGGATTCGTGAAAGTAAAGTATGGCAGAATAAAGATATCCGTATCCCAAAAAGTATGCCCTTTATAGCCTTCTCCGCTTAATCCCTTTGCTGCTATACTCATGCGATTATCATGGGCAGGGGTCATAATGGTTAAGTGATACTTAGCAAATCGAATTGCCAACTGGTCAAAAGAATCTTCTGATTCAATGGTAATAGGATTCTCATCCCATATGCGAGTTTTCCATTCCTTAGCGGATTCTAAAAGAATTGTATCATACCCTTGCGAGGAACTAAGTTTAAGTGCTGCTAAGGATTTTTCTTGCATCGTCTTTTGATTCAACCCTTCATTTTCTTTGTCCCTGGAGGTATATACATTGGATATCTTTTCAATGGTCAAAGTCTTACCCGCGTCTACCACACCTGTATACTCTGTATAGATTTTTCTTCTTTCCATAACAATTCGAGAATTCATAGTGATGGGTTGGTTATTCATAGTAAAGGAACAAGTAGTATTATGTATAATATCAATCTTTGATTCCCCCGTTGTTTGAACCAGCTGCATATATTTTTTGTCATATAATCTTTTATCACCGTCTGAAAGATGTTGTGATCCGCTATTGGTCATTCTTCCATTAATACCGGTTAAAACTTTTAACTCCATATTATGATTTACCGGTGTTATTTCTACCTTTTGAGCAATTAGATGAATATTCTTAAGAGATACGACGCGATAGAAAGAAATATCAAATTCATCGCCTAAAGGTGATATCCAGTAAACATGCCGGTAAAGTTCACCTGTTTCTAAGTTTAAAGTACGGGAATATTCCTTTATAATACCCTTCTCTAAGGTAAAATATTGACCGTTAAAATACATGTCAATTGCAAGAATATCCGCAATGTTAGGAAGTTCCGTAACCTCGTCTTCATCAAATTTATTAAAGGTTCCAGCAATAAAATACCCTCTCTTTTCTCCCAGATATTGCTCTTCTGTGGCTGAACGAAGCCCTAGATATCCGTTACCCAGACTCATAATTGCTTCACATTTACCAAGAACGGAACTGTCAAACTTAACTTCTTCAATCTTCCATTTCTGTGTTTTGTCGTATCTCATATTTCCTGTCATATATGCCTCCTAATTATGCCTTATTATTAATGTATGTAATAGAGTATCAAGTTAATTGGTTTCCAAAACGTTTTCGATAATGAATAATAAAATACTGCTTAATTTGAAATTATGCAGTAGTACGTGTTTATTTCTTTGCCTTGGAATCAGATAAAGGTTATTTGTACTCATTTTTCCTCATCCTCTACTTGATCCCATATGTATTTTACTTTTGTCTTTGCTATATAGTCATGGATTGTTAATCCATCTTTTAAAAACATCATTACCATGCTAATCAAAGCAAGCCCCCAACCGAATATTGGTACAATATAGATTGATTTTATTAGTTCACGCATGCCATATTCTACTAAAGTTGGTTTCGTATTATCTTGGTTTACCACCTTAATTTTTCCAATACGTTTCCCAATGGTACATCCATCCATATATTCCATAAATAATGTACCATATACTGCCAATAAAAGTTGGAATAATAATTCTGTCTCATTACTTGAAGTATGAAAATACATCATCATTATAAAAATGATTGGAATGGATACAATGATATAATCTACAACAAAACTCAATATACGAATAAGTACATTTACTTTTTTCATTTAATGATTCTTCTTCCCAAAACGTTTTCATAATAGTAATTATAATGATTTCATGGAATATGTATATTGATTTTATTGCTAAAATATCCATTCAACATATATACAAATTGCACAATTATCATTTTGTAATATTGCTCTATCACAAAAACGTTTTCATGAAAAATCAAAAAAAATAACAGACTATTTAACAGACTATTT
>CALDJN010000116.1 GCA_937901695.1 uncultured Anaerocolumna sp. | reverse complement strand
ATAGCAATGACACGCTTTCATAGCAATCAAAGCTTTGCAGCAGCCCCACCATTGGGACATTTAGGCATTATAATACTTTAGATAAGAAATCTTTTAATCTTGGATTTTGAGGATTATCAAAGAATTCTTTTGGTGGGTTTTGTTCTTGAATCTGCCCTTGATCTATGAATAACACTCTGTTAGCAACTTCTCTAGCAAATCCCATTTCATGTGTTACAACTACCATGGTCATACCGTCTTCTGCTAATTCTTTCATAAGTTCCAGCACTTCTCCAACCATCTCAGGATCTAGCGCTGATGTTGGTTCGTCAAATAACATAACATCTGGATTCATAGCCAACGCCCTGATAATTGCAATACGTTGCTTTTGTCCGCCGGATAATTGTCTTGGATAAGCCATGGCTTTATCTTCAAGTCCGATTCTGGATAATAATTCTTTTGCCTTTTTATCAGCTTCCTCTTGTGTCATAAGACCTAATTTAACAGGTGCCAAGGTTATATTTTTTTGTACTGTTAAATGTGGGAAAAGATTAAATTGTTGAAATACCATTCCCATCTTCTGTCTTAGTTTATTAATATCTGTTTTTGAATTTGTAATATTATTTCCTTCAAACCATACTTCTCCTTCTGTAGGAGTCTCTAACAGGTTAAGGCATCTTAAGAAAGTGGATTTACCTGAGCCGGAAGGTCCGATGATAACAACCTTTTCGCCTTTCTGTATGGTTTCATTGATACCATTTAACACAACATGGTTTCCAAATGATTTCTTTAAATTCTTAGTTGTGATCACTTTGATTCATCCTCCTTCCAAATATGCTTAACAATTTAGATAATCCTAAAACGATTATCAAATAGAATACTGCCGCAATAATTAATGGAGGAAGTAAATCCCATGTACGTGATCCAACAAACTGTGCTGCCTGTAATAAATCAACAACCGCAATAATACTTGCAACAGATGTTTCTTTTATTAATGTAATAAATTCATTACCCAAAGCAGGTAAAATATTTTTAATAGCTTGTGGCATAATAATATAAGTCATAGTTTGATTTGCGTTAAGTCCCAGTGAACGACCTGCTTCAGTTTGACCTCTATCTATGGATTCAATACCTGCACGAACAATTTCTGCAACATATGCACCTGAATTAATGCCAAAGCATAATCCTGCTACCAAAATTGCGTTGGTACTTCTTGATGTAAATATCAAGTTATAAATGATAAGTAATTGCAACATAACAGGGGTACCCCTGATTATATTAATATACGTATTGCATAAAACTCCAAGCCACCTGAATTTTTTATAATTATTAGCGGTTACTTTTAATATTGCTACGGTTATACCAATTAGAATACCTATTATGATAGCCATAAAAGAAATCTCTATGGTAACCCAAAGTCCTTTAAAATAGGTTCTGTATCTGTCTTCCGCAATAAATGCATCATAATAACGGTTTCCTATGGATACAAACCATTTTACTAATCCTTCCAAGTTTTTCTCTCCTTTATCTTTCACTATAAATTAATTATTATTATAATACCATATTTTATATCAACTAGGAAGTATAAATATTAGGTAAATTTAATTTTTAATCGGGAAGCTATATTTAAGTAAATTGTGTATGCATTTATAAATATTCATTAGTATTATCATACATTTTAACGGCAATAAGCAGCAGACAATTTAATCATCTGCTGCTTATAATATAATAAGGTAAAAGTAGATAACAAGCTAATATATTATTATTTACTAGTATGCTTTGCCGTAAATTCTTCAATCTTGCCATCCGTAATCAATTGATTAATCACTTTATTGATTTGGTCTAACAATTCTTTATTTCCCTTTTTTACAGCAATTGCATATTTATCTTCAAATAATACACCGTCAAGAATTGCTAAGTCTTTATTAGCTGCTACTAATTCTTGAGCTGGGTATAAATCCATTACGATACAATCAATCTTACCATTCTTTAAATCTTCTGATGCTTGAGCAAACTTTTTATAACGTTTTACTTCTTTTGCTGTTATATTGTCTGGGTTTGATACATAGATGTCTGCAATATTACCTTGTTGAACACCTATTATTTTATCATTTAAATCATCCACACCTGCAACTTTTGCATTATCTTTTAATGTAACTACAACCTCAGTAGAATTTACATATTCATCTGAGAAATCCATAACTTTCTTACGCTCTTCATCTATAGATACACCTGCTGCAACAAAGTCAACTTTACCCTGCTGTACTGCAATTAATGCTCCATCAAAATCCATAGTTTTAATCTCAAGTTCTTTACCCATGGCATCTGCAATTGCCTGAGCAATATCCATGTCAATACCGACAACCTTATCACCTTCCATATATTCATAAGGTGCAAATCCTGGTTCAGTTCCAACGATCAGTTTTTCTTTGGTTCCTGCTGCAGCAGTGCCACCGGCAGTTTCTTCTGTAGTATTATCAGCAGTATTGTTTTCAACTTTACCGCCATTATCTTCTTCACTACCATTGTTTTCCTCTTTTTCAGTTCCACAAGCAACCAAAGAAATTGCCATAATCATAATCAACATCATACTTAATATTTTCTTCATAATAACCTCGATTCCGGCGCTTTAGCGCCATTTTAATAACGATAGCGATTTGTGCGCCAGCACAAATTGCCGGTTGAAAAAAGTTTACTTTTTCGACCTAATCTCGATTCCGGTGCTTTAGCGCCATTTTAATAACGATAGCGATTTGTGCATCAGCACAAATTGCTGGTTGAAAAAAGTTTACTTTTTCAACCTAATCTCGATTCCGGTGCTTTAGCGCCATTTTAATAACAACCTAATCTTGATTCTGGTGTTTTAGCACCTTTAATTTATATATTAATATTTATTAATATATATTTATTTTTATGCTAGTATTGTATCACCTTTTGAGAAAATATCAAGTATAAATTTTATTTTTTTTCATTATTAGTGTATTTTTTTACATATAGTATTGTGCTTGTGCTGTCCAAAGCTTAGAATACATTCCACTTTTATTTACTAACTCCTGATGGGTACCATACTCTTTTAATTCTCCATCTTCAAATACTGCAATTTTATCACAGAACTTGCAGCTGGATAATCGGTGAGATATATAGATTGCCGTATGGTTATCAATTAAGCTATTAAATGAAGTATATATTTCGTATTCTGCATATGGATCCAGAGCAGCTGTCGGTTCGTCCAGAACTACTATAGGTGAATCTTTATAAACTGCCCTTGCTATAGCTAATTTTTGAGCTTGACCTCCAGATAATTCAATTCCATTCTTATCAAAGTTTTTATAAAGGGAGGTATTAAGACCTTTCTCTAACTCTTTTATTCTCTCAAGTAATCCAACCTTTTCCAATGCCTTATTGATTTCCTTATCCAGCACCTGAGATGCTTTATCAAATGCTATGTTTTCTTTAATTGTAAAAGAAAATAGTTTATAATCCTGGAATACAACAGATAATAATTTCATGTACTCATCATAGGAATATTCATTTATATTCACACCATTAAGAAGAATCTCACCTTTATCAGGAGTATAAAGTCTGCATAATAATTTAATAAATGTGGTTTTACCGGCACCATTTGGTCCTACTACTGATAATTTTTCCCCGTCATGAATGATTATATTCACGTCCTTTAAAGTGTATTCTTCGCTTCTTGGATACTTAAAATATACATGTTTAAACTCAATAACAATTGAATGGCTATTTAAAACAGAATCTATCCCTTGTGTACCTGTTTTTCCTTTAGATGGTATCTGTTCAAACTTTAAGTAAGTATCTAAATACAGGCACATTTGTCTTAGCTGAACTACATTATAGATAAATTCTGTAATATAGTTTGTAAAATTATTACCTGCTGAAATATACATGGAGAATTCCCCTATACTAATGCTTTCAAGGATTACCTGATAAACCATATACCCATAAACCAATAACATTTCCAATGGCAAAGTTACACTGTTTAGCCCAAAATACTTCGCCGTTGTATTCATACTTTTTGACACATTTTCTACAGTTTCTTCTGTATAGTCATGTATTTTCTTACCGATGTAGGGAGCCATATTATAAATTCTAATATCCTTTGCCATGGAAAAGTCAGTTACTAAGCTGACATAATATCCGAATTTTCGATTTAAGGGAATTAACTGCTGGAAAAAGCGAAAGGTTATGCGTTGGGCTTTCTTGCTTATAATACCATTTATTATAACAATTGAAATGATGAAAGCTATAATAAGGGGATTTAATACTGCTATAATAGCCGAAAGTCCCAATAAGGTTATTGATATTCGAATTACTGAAATTAAGCTCTCTACCATACTTTGCAAAGCATCCTGACTATAAATTGGGAAAATTGCCTGTTCCTTCATATCTAGAATCTTAGGATCCTCCAGCTTTTCAAAATCCATATTCATAATATGCTTACCAAGATGAAGTTCAAATCCATTGATTAATCTTATATTAGCTAATTCTACCTTCGCAGAGAAAAACTTATTAATCAGATTCAGGCATCCATTTCCTATTATTAATATTCCTACATATAGAATAAGTATTTTTATTCTTTTCTGTCCCATTAATTCTTCAATGATATATTTGGGAATAATAATTCCAAAGAAAGGCAAGGCAGCCTGAAAAATAGCGGATACTAACATAAGAGGAATATAACTTTTTTGTATTTTAAAGACCAGTTTTAAAAAATGAATGGCTACTATGAAGTCTTCTTTAATGGATCTTTTTTCTTCAACAGAAGGATTCTTTTCTTGGAATTTTTCTTCTTCAGCAGGGGGATTCTTTTCTTGGAATTTTTCTTCTTCAGCAGGGGGATTCTTTTCCTGGAATTTTCCTCCGACATGAGAATTCTTTACTTTAGATTTTTCTTCCTTCTTCTTATAACTTTTCTTGCTGTTCATTTCTATAACCATCTCCTTTCAAATTCACTTTTTCAATCATATTGCAATTGACCACCTGTAACTTTATCTACTGTTACAGCAACCTCATCTTCCTTATAATATTGAGCCTGCACCTGAAACATCTCCGCATATTTTTCATTTTTAGCCAGCAATTCCTCATGAGTACCATACTCAATTAATTGTCCTTCTTCAAACATGGCAATCACATCGCAAAAAGAAGTACTTGCTAACCTATGGGAAATAAATATTGAAGTTTTGCCCTCTACCATTTCGTTGAACTTTTCATAAATACTGCGTTCTGCAATGGCATCCAATGCAGCGGTGGGTTCGTCAAGTATAACTATGCCTGCATCTTTATACAATGCTCTGGCAAGTATAATCCTTTGAGTTTCCCCACCAGAAAACTCAACACCCTCATCATCCAGTATTTTTTGCATACCTGTATAAATTCCATTTTTCTGTTCCAAC
This sequence comes from uncultured Anaerocolumna sp., assembly GCA_937901695.1. Taxonomy (GTDB): domain Bacteria; phylum Bacillota; class Clostridia; order Lachnospirales; family Lachnospiraceae; genus Anaerocolumna. The sequence continues at coordinate 1,544 of CALDJN010000116.1, read as the reverse complement.
ACCTTTTTCTTCATATCTGCCTTATCAAGACATTGAAGTACCTTGTCTTCTTTGATAGCACCTTCTGATACTGCTATATTCTCAGCTACGGAAAAGGCAAGGGTTTTTATTTCTTGAAACACTGCTGAGAATAAAGTGTAATAATCCCTTTTTGAGAATTCCTGAATATTAATTCCATTGAGTAGGATTTCTCCAGATTCCGGCTCGTACATTCTACAAAGCAATTTCACAAAAGTAGTTTTTCCAGCTCCATTATGTCCTACGATAGCCAGTTTCTGACCCGGTTTTATATGAAACGATATGTCTTTATAAACGTATTTTTCACTTCCCGGATATCTGAAAGTTACATTCTTAAATTCTATTTCGTATGGTCCTTCCGGCAACCTTCTAGGATGAGCCGGCTCTTTTTCTTCCTTCCTATCCATAAATACTCTAAAGTCACTTACATATAAGCTTTGTGCACGAATATGTGCCATATCGTCCATAATTACCTTCATTGCACTTGCAAAACTTGCAATTGCCGCAAAATACATAGTAAAGCTACCAATGCTTAAGCCCTTATTCAATACCAGATATATCAGATAAGCATAGACAATACCTTCTCTTATTAATAATAAAATTACTTCCCTTACTCCTACTCCGAAGTACTTATATTTGATTTTTTTCTCTATATCAAAACGCTGTTTCTTAAATTTCTGAAATAAGTTTCCAATCCAATCTGTCAAGCTGTAGATTCTCATATCTTTGCCATATGCAAAATTATACATTAAATCATAGGAATATTTTGAGTGCCGGTCTATATCTGATAATTCGTCTGCCTGATTATATTCGTATTTTTTTACGGAAAAGGTAAAATAATAAACAAGACTTACGTTGGCTATTAGATATAACAAAATAAATATATTCAGTTTCCCGATAATCAGCATATACCCTATGAGTACAATTATATTTCCGCCTAAGGAAAATAACTTATGGAGGATGCCCTCCAGTCCGTTTGTATTACTTTGCAAAGCACGAAAAGCGGTTTCTACCGAATTCAAGAAGGAAGGTTCTTCTGTATTTTTATAATCTGTAGTCATACATTTTATACTTAACATATGAATAAATTGAAAGCGGATATCAATCATCTTCGGCAAATAGGAATTTTTGATAAATGTTACAAAATATCCAATAACTGCTGATGAGAAAAAGAAACTTACTAATAATAAAATCAGCCTGTTTTTATCCTGACTTCCAGTTAATTCGTCCAGTATATATTTAGGAAATAGAATACCGATAAAAGGAAATACACCAGTTAAAATAGTAAATATACAGAATAAACCAAATATAGATTTATCATATTTCCAACTGTGAGAAATAATATATTTTATATTTTCCCAAGTTGAATAAGTTTTTTTATCGGATAGATTCTGTCCTTCCATATCATTACTTTCAATTTTTCGATTTTTGTTTAATTCATATTTTGCCATAATTGTTCCTCCAATATCAATATTATTATGTTGATGCTAATAATTGTATATGTAAAACAATTATTTGAAAAATGT
>CALDJN010000115.1 GCA_937901695.1 uncultured Anaerocolumna sp. | reverse complement strand
AAGTTCATAACGCAGTTAGAAAAAGGGACAGTTGTAACAAATGATAAAATGACGGTTAAAGAATATATGGACTATTGGTTGGAAACTTATCCAAAGAATCATTGTCAGCCTTCTACTTATAAAAGATACAAACTTTTCTGCAGAGACATCGTTCATTGTTTGGGTGGCTACAAACTTACAAAACTTAATCCGTTACTAATCCAAAAATTTTACGAAGATTTAAAGAACGGTACTATAAAAGAAGACCTTAAAAAGCAAAAAATATTAGAGCTGCAAAATGCATATAGTAAATCCAAAAGAAATTCTAAAGAAGCTAAAAACTTAGAGTTAAAAATAGAAAAGTTAAAAAAGCAACCAATAGAAGGGATATCTAATAATACTATAATAAAAACACATAGAATGTTTCATGAAGCTTTAAAGCAAGCTCAAAAATGGCAGTTGCTAGATGTAAATCCATGTGATTTAGTTACGCCTCCACCCGCAGATGAAATTGTAATGAATTATTGGGTCCCGGAGGATATACACGATTTTCTTGAAGATCTAAAAGGCGAATTTTTATATCCAATTATATTTCTAGCTGTTCATACTGGAATGAGGGAAGGCGAATTGTGTGCCCTTCATTGGAGCGACTATGATTCTATAGAAAAGACAATTACCGTTAATAAAACATTGCAACGTATTGATGGAAGGCTTCAAGAAAAAAATCCAAAAACCAAAAAATCTTCAAGAATTGTAACTCTGCTTGATGCTACAAATACCTTCTTAAAACAACTTAAAAGAGAAGAAAGAGAAAAAAATAGAAAAATTGTTAATATGGATTCTAAAAAAGAAAGAAAAGATGGATATATTTTACACTGGGAAGATGGAAGACCTATAGATCCACACTATGTTGCACAGCATTTTCCTGAGGTGCTCAAGAAACATAATGTACCACAAATAAGATTCCATGATTTAAGACATACTCATGCAACTTTACTTCGTAAACTCAAAGTCAATGCAGAAGTAATAAGTGAAAGGCTTGGACATGCCGATGTTGCATTTACATTAAAAACTTATACTCACGTTAGTACAAAAATGCAAAGAGAAGAAGTTTCAAAAGCCAATGACTATTTATAAAAAAATAGTGATTTAAATATGTGTTTTAAATTAGACAACCAAAAGACAACCAACACACTAAAATCACTAAACTAAAATTATATTACATGAGCCTGTGAATTCAGCAGTTCACAGGCTTTAAAAATGGCAGGGGTAGAAGGCTTCGAACCCTCAACCAACGGTTTTGGAGTTCTTTATTAAGGATATATAATTTTTTTGAAATTTATTAAAACTATTATTTTAAGCCGTTCTACACCCTGTCAAAATTAAATACTTATAGTAAATTTATTAATTTTTTTAGAAATTAGACAACCATTAGACAACCAAAATACATTTCATGCTATAGAGAATTAATATATGTTTTTAAAGCTTCTATTATTGATTTTAACTTCTCTTTTTCATTTCTTAGTATTTCAACCTCAGCCTTCAATGTTCCATTTTCTTTCTTTAATTCTTCTTTTGTCATATCAATATTCCCCCTAATAGTTATATTAAGTTGATGCATCCCCTTGCCTATATTATAAGTCCATTCTTGTTTACTGGCAGCAAAGGTTTCGACAAATGAAGGAAAATCGTTCTACATAGTCTATGAATTTCCAGCATTTTAATATTTATTTTTTACCATAATTTATATTATTATAAAATAGATGTCGAATTATAGGAGAACACTTTAAATGTTACTGATAAAAAAATATAGACTTGCCAAAAATATAACCTTAAGAGAGCTCTCTATTTTAGCTGGCTGTTCATATGGTTATCTAAGCCAGCTTGAAAATGGTAAAAGGAGGAATCCATCATGGAAATTAACTAAGAAAATAGCACGTGCACTTAGAATATGCCCTATAACGTTACTAGGAGGTTATTGTAGTAGATTCTGCAACCCTAAGTGTTACTATTATGATAAATATTTTGGGTAAAAAGTTCTGACCTAGTCTGAACTTCTAATACACAGTTCATCACTTTTTATATAGTGTTTATAGAGGTGGTTGAGCTTATGATAAAGAATGACAATATTAAAATATCAACTATAATACCTAAAAAGGTTTATGATATGTTGCTAGATGAAGCCGAATATGAAGATAGGTCTGTTAGTGGTATGGTACGTAAAATTATAAAAGATCATTATAATATAAAGGATGAAGAATAAATGCTATAATAGATATAAAATATAGCTTTATTCTAATATATTAAACTAATTTGGAGGTTAAATATGCGAAAATCTGCAAAGAATAAAAGCACTAAAGAAGCAGAAATAATAAAGATAGGTAAATACAACTTTGTACCTATTATAAATAAAGTTAGTAAAATAAGAGTTCCTAAATAAATAGGGGTCTAAGTTATAAATCAATGCATTTAGGATATAATGTTAAAGGATAGCATTTTAGTTTCCCAATCTTATGCGAATAAAAATAACCCCTGGCTTTAGGCTGGGGGTTATTTATAAATTTACAAAATTACTATTTATTCTCATCTTTTATTATAGCCTTCAATATTCTATGTTTTTTAAGAAATTTATTCTTGAATGCATGAACTAAGCACATTAACAAAAAACATGCTCCAAATCCTATTAATGGTATAAAAAATAGATGCGGTGACAAAAATTCATTTTGTTTATGCAAATATCTTAAGCTTGCTATTATTATTTGAGATTGGCAATAAAGGTAAATGCCTATTATTAAAACTGACCACTCAATAGCCTTATAGTTGATTTTGCCCATATCGGATTTAAATTCCAAAGATGCTCCACCTTTTAATATCTCTATTAAATTCTTAATTGTTTCCATCTTGTACCCCATTGTTTTGACTTAATATTTTTAAGCAAAAACTTTTTATATGTTTTATTGCTGCAAAAGCAGTAATTAATAATCCTAACGAAATAAACGCAGAGATAAAGCTTATAAATGGATGAATTATATATATATTAGTAAATATATCAAGAATGAAACAAGTTAAGAAAAAACAAAAAGCCATAGAAACTATAATTATATACGTTAATATAGATTTTGGTATTAACTTGATACTATTCGATTTTAACATAAATATTCCTCCCTCCATATATTGCTTATCCAGCTTTAATTTATGTATTTCATTTCCTTTGTTAATTGTGTCTATTTTCATCTTCTCCATATTACGCAAAGCTATCTCATATTCCTTATCAAAGGTATCAAAGCGCTCATCGAAGTTTACGTTCTCACAATTTTCTTCAAAAGATAAAGTTGTTTCCTTATTAGTTATTGTAGCATATTCACCACTGGTTTGTGAATACTTTTTCATAAAATTTACATCATTGCTATTATCTATATTTTCCTTTTTAATAACAACTTTTTCACCTGGCTTAAGTACAGCATGAAAATTGCCTTTTATGGATATAACTTCATCGCTATCATTTTGTTCTTCACTTAATACTATTTCCTTTTTATCCATTTCCAATGTGGTTCTAATAGCTGTGCATTCGAAATTCTCATCACTATTTGGATATAATGTCATATTTGAATTATTATTGCATTGATTTAATGTATGGACAGTTGACATTTCTCATACTCCCTAAATCCATTATCTATAAGATTAATCACGTTATTGGGTTCCACATTTTCCTTTGAAAAATCTATGTCTGAAGATAACCCAGAAATAGGTTCCTGTTGTATATCACCATTATTAACACCTACCTGTACATTTTGAGTAATCCCTCTACTTAAAGCTATTCTTAAATTCTCATCTTGAGAATTTTTAAAATTTAAAATGCAGCTAGAATTCATTAAATTAAGTCCAGTGAATTTATTATTTATGAAACTATTTAAAATATCATTAGCATTTTTTAATTCCATCTTTTTTATCATATTTATTCTCATCCCAAATCTTTTTATTAGTTGCACTTGTAATGTTTTAAGTACAAAGTTGATAACTCGTTTACCTTTATCTAAGATTTTATCATCATCAAATTTTTCAAATAATATAACCAATCTATTAGGAGCCATATTTAAATTAATACCTGGATTGTTTTCTGTATGCATTGCTACTGGGGTAGGCTCATTATTGGGGATATTATAATTTGGAAAGTCCATATATAAATTTTCTATTAATTCACTCTTTTTTTTAAAGAAATAAGGTGACGGTGAGAATCTTAATTCTATCACTAAATTATTAATTTTCCAATTGTCTAAATCTATCATATAAATTCCTCCATATTTTTACGTCATTGTTCTTTATTTTTTTATTTCTACAAAAATTTTCATATTCCTTCTTAAATATTCGATTTTATTCTAAAAAAATAAACCCTACCAGAGAATATTCTCCGATAGGGCAATAATTATTTCTGCTCTGTTGTATTATTTGAAACAGCTGGAGCCTGCGCCGGGGCTACAGTATTTTGTATAGTAGAGAGCTTACCTTGTAGAGTAGATACCTCTTTAATAACTTGATGGAAATACTAACTGGCGTGTTTCTGGTTTTATATTTTTACCTATTGCAGGGTTTAAATATGTAGTATTATCCCCTTGAAGTAATATAAATTGTTCATTAGATATATTACCAAAATCCTCAACCTTCTGTAGTTCAGTTTGTGGGAAGGTTAATTTCATTCCTATATCTTTAGTAGTTTTTCCGTACTTGTCTGTGAATTCCGCCATTCCTTCTAGCCTAATGGTTTGATATTTTTTAAATTCATCATTTTTATAAATTTTTTCCAAATTTAATTTAGAATGGTATATCATTTGAGTAACAAAATTATTTTCGTTTGTATAATCTACCTTAAACTGTATAGTAGCTATGTTATTTGTCGTATCCACTATGAGCTTACCTTCTTGAAAATTTTTAGATACCAACTGTTCTAAGGTATCTTTTTTAACTACTGGTTTAGGCGTTTCCTTTTTTACTTCTGATTTTTCTGCTTTGGTTGTTTCTTTAGATACTTCCTTTTTTGTATTCGCTACAGGCTGTGTTCCAGTAGGTAAATATTGCCCTGTTATTCCTGTAACTATAAAAGATATTATTAAAATAATTAAATTCCTTTTGAAATTAGTTTTGTCTTTTCTTTTAATCCCTCTTATTACCAATACCAAAAACACTATAAATACTATAGCCCCTATATAAGCTATGAATTTCATTATATATCCCCTCCCTTTTAATTAACTATATTTTAACAATTTATGAACGCCTTGTCCATATTCAAACAAAATAAAGCCCTACCAAATGGCAGGGCAATAATTATTTTTTTGGTGTTGTAGGTTGTATTGTGGTAGTTACACTTTGTGCGGGAGTTGCTACATTTTTTGTACCTGTATTATATTTATTAACTTCCAAAACGGTAGCTTTTATAATATTATATATTTCTGTATCACTTAATCCGGTTTTCCCTGCTATAAGCTCCAAAACTTTAGAATGTTTTAAAGCACCATCCCAATCAAATTCTTTTCCTATCTGTTCTACTGTTTTTACGGTATCTTGTACAACTTTAACATCCTTATTATATAACTCAATTCCCATAGATTGTTTAACTGCCTCTTTCTGTTTCTCGATAAGCTTCTGTTTGGAATCCATATAAGATTTTATTTGCCTTCTGCCTATCTCAATAATAGTCCCAATTGCAGCACCTATTATTGGTATTACTATACTGTTTACTATCTCCGTATTCATATTTATTACCTCCATTTTAAATTAAAATAGATACTCCATATAAGAAGTATCTATAATTGTTTGGAACCGCTATTCCCCTTATTGTCATTCCAATAGCAAACTGGCGGTTTGCCTTTAAATAAAGTGATGTAATTTCCCCTATCCAAGTGTATTCCCAATCCTCCATCTGTACGCTTTTCAAAATAAAAGTTGCCTAAAAAGCGTTTTATTCTATCATTTTCAGCTGGAGGAGTTTCATCATATTTCGGAGTTTCCTTTGGAGCAGTTGCCGCTGTAACTAGATTCTTAATCTCCTGTAATGGATATTTAATACCTGGGCAATCTGTAGAATAAAACTCTTTATGCCCGCCTATTTTGGTTATTTTGTATTTAGATTTAATATACTTGCATAAATCCACAATAGCTTGTTTCTGCACTGTTGGCATGGTTTCCATCATATATGAACCTTCAGCACAAATACCTATGCTGTGGTCATTTTCACCCGGGCAATGTGCTCCAATTGCATTTTCAGGTCTTCCAGTATAAACTTTACCTTGCTTATCTACAAAGTATTGATATCCTATTCCCGCCCATCCGTTGGCTTTATGCCATTGGTCTACATCATATACAGTGCAATGCGAAGCTCCTGCATGATGCAAAACTATCGTGTCTGGTTTGTTTCCGTATGCTAATTTAGATGATACAAAAGAAATATTGCTTTTAATAATATTCATTTATATTACTTCCTTCCTATTTTTAATTGTTCTAATGTTCTAATAAGTTTTTCCGGCAACTGGACACCGCATTTACCGCAGTTTTCGAGTATAGAAATACCCTCGTTCGCTATATAAAAATAACAAACAAGGGTACGAAAAACCCATATTCCATTGTTCAGAAGCCTATCTAGTAGCACAGCAACAATAAGCACCATAAATATAAGCGCCTTCTTGGCTATGCCGCGGGCTCCTATCTTGGAGTTCAGCCGGCAGTGCATCCAGGCATTTATCAGTCCAGTAATGTAGTCTAGTACCATAAAAACAACCAACACAATAAGGCATACATCCCATGCGCCAAATAGATATGTTAGTACACTGCATATGCCTGCGAATATAAAATTAAACGTGTTCTTGTCCATTTCTAGCCTCCTTAATTAGCCTATCAGAATAAATGATGGATCAAAATTTGTAAAAGTATGGCTAACATCATCACTAAAGTCGAAGTGTACTGTATAT
>CALDJN010000114.1 GCA_937901695.1 uncultured Anaerocolumna sp. | reverse complement strand
ATTATAATCTATTATAACAAATCAGTAAAATAATAAAAGGCTAAAATATATTATATTTTATACGATAACTTATTAATATTTATTCTTTGACCTTCTTCTGCCCAAGGGTTATAATAAAATTAATAACATTTAACGGAAGGCAGGATAATTATGACTTATAATACAGTAATCTTTGACATGGATGGCACTGTTCTAAATACCCTGGAAGATTTAAAAGATAGTGTAAATTATGCTTTAAATCAAATGGGTTATCCGTCTAGAACTTTAGACGAAGTTAGAAGGTTTGTTGGAAATGGTGCAAGACTTTTAATAGAACGAGCAGTTCCTACAGGAACTACCAAAGAAGCGTGTGATAAATGTTTAAATATCTATAGCAAACATTATGCAACAAATATGCAAAATAAAACCAAGCCCTATGATGGAATTATAGATTTATTAAAGGAATTAAAAAATAGGAAATATAAACTGGCAATTGTATCAAATAAATTTGATACTTCCGTAAAAGCACTTTGCAAAGACCATTATGATGAATACATAAAGGTTGCTATCGGAGAATCTCAGAATGTTGCCAGAAAGCCGGCTCCAGATAGTGTATTTACAGCAATGAAGGAATTAGGCTCTAAAGGTGAAGAATCAATTTACGTAGGTGATTCTGATGTGGATGTACAGACTGCTCACAATGCCGGTTTAAAATGTGTTGGTGTTACTTGGGGATTTCGAAGCAGAGAAATACTCCTCAATGCTGGGGCTGACTATATTATAGATAAGCCTAGGGAATTAGTTCAAATATTAGAAAAGGCATAAAATTTTCACAAAAATCACGGCCTTAGTTTCTTATCGGAAATCTGATTTGCATGCTCGTATTTCCCAGAAATCCGAGCTTTTTAAAACCCTATTCATCAGTGTGGGAAGGAAAAATAAAATAGCCGAATTGTGGAGTATATGAATAAATGAACATAATGAAAAATTAAATTTAAGATGGACTTAGATGCGGGGAGGAAACAGATTGAAAATACTGATATTGGGAGCCAGTGGTTACGCTGGAAGCTATATTAAAAAAGTTCTTGATGAAAAGTTCAATGATGTATTTGGAACTTATCATACACTCCGTAATGATTATAAGGGCAATATGTCAATGATTCCCTATGAACTGGGGGATATGGAAGGGCTATTAAATATTTTGCAGAAGGTTAATCCAGACATTGTTATTTCATGCCTGACAGGAGATTTTACAAAACTTGTTTTGCTGCATACGATAATTTCCGAATATATAAAGGAAAAGGAAAACGGGAGATTGATTTTTCTCTCAAGTGCAAATGTATTTGATGGTGCGTTGGAAAAGGCTCACTTTGAATATGATGTGCCAAAGGCAGCTAGTGAATATGGAAAATTCAAAATTCAATGTGAAAAAATCATCTGTGGTGCTTTAGGAGAAAGAGGCATTATTATCCGTATTCCAGAAATCTACGGAAGAAATTGTCCGAGAATTCTAAAATTGAAAGAAGCTGTGAAAGCTCATATTCCAATCAAAACATTTCAAAATTTGTATATGAACTATACGACAAATCGCCAGATTGCAGAATGGATAGCTTATATCATAGAAAATGATTTAACAGGTATCTTTCATGTTGGAACGAAGGACATGAGCGATTATGCTGGGTTTCAGAAAAAACTAGCGGACAAGTTATCGCTGGGGCAGCCAACTTTTGAGATTACAAAAGAACCTATAAGGCTTACACAGGCAGTATTACCAGGAAGAAACGAAATACCGGATTCTATACAGTTAAATGTGGAAGATGTTATACATCATATAACAGGTACTGTCTCGTTTTAGAATAATATAATAGGTAAAGAATCCACTTTGTATTAATAGATTATTCGCCTAACGATTTGTTTGTATTATCACGCATACACCCACTACAATATGCGAAATTTCCAAGCTATTATTTGACTCAGAATCCCTATGTAATTCTAAGCTGGAAGGCGAAAAATCTGGATTTATAATTAGATTCTTCGCCTTTCGGCTCAGAATGACAGGTTTGATCAGAGTGACACATTTGATTAGAATGGCGAGTTTGATTAGAATGATACATTTGCTTAAAATGACATACCAATTCAGTTAGCTTTATCTTTAGGCAATCTAAGTATAAATTTACTACCTTTATCTAATTCCGAGGAAACAGTTAGCTTACCATGAATGCTTTTCATGTTCTCCATGGCAACATATAGACCAATACCCTCTCCATCTGTATTAAGTACATAATCGCTTCTATAATAAGCTTCGAATATCTTACGCTGATCTTCTTTACTGATTCCAATACCATTGTCCTCAATGGATATAACAACCTCATCTTCTATTAATTGATAGTCAATTTGTACTCTTCCGCCTGGATTGGTATATTTATATGCATTTGTAAGAATATTGTAAATAGTTTGGCTTAGTTTATATGGATCAGTAAATAAATTTATTTTTTCATTTCCTATTATATTAAGTTCAATTTCTTTTTTTTCATATTGTGCTTTTAATCCGCTTACAATCTCTTTTATTAAATGATTGATGTTAATCTTTTCTTTTTTGGTTATATCTAATTCTTTATCGGCATCAATCATACTACTCATATTCGTTATAATGTTTGTTATATTCTCAATTTGATTTTCACAAATTTTGATTTCCTCTGGAGTCAATTCAATAATTCCATCTTCTATTCCTTCTAAATGAGTTTTCATAATAGTAAGTGGCGTTCTGGTTTGATGAATCATTTCATCAATTAGTGCTTTTCTGCTTTTTTGTTTTATTTTTAATCTTGTTTGTAAGGATTCCAAACTTTGCTGTATTACTCTGATTTCCTTTACATTAGACCGAAGTTTTATTGTTTTATTTCCTATATCAATGTTTTGAGCCATATCGGCTGTCATAATTAAATCTTTACTGGTTTTTTTACTAATGAGAATTCCGATTATAATTACAAAAATTAAGACAATGCCAATGGAATATATGCTGTTTTCAATAAGTGATGATTGAAAAAGCCAAGCATCTATGGAATTCTCAGCAGAACTGTATTTTGTTATATTAACCTGACCAATTACCTGATTATGATATCGGATTTCGGCATTATCAATTTCTTCAAGACCAGGATTATAATTTCCCATCATCATACCGTGCATACCGCGTCCTTTGCCATTCATCATGCCTTTTCCCATTGATGAATTACTGCTGACGTCTGCTATGGGAAGACCTTCTGCATCGTATACTTTTATTCTGGTAATTGGATCAACCAGATGGGTTTCTAATTGAATTGCCATCTCATTTTCTGAATAATATTCTCTGGATAAGGTTTCCGTTATATATTCAATTATTTGATCAACGTGTTTATCATAATTTTCTTCCACATAATCTTTAAAGTATTTATCGGTTAATGAACTTAATACAAATGAGTTTACAACAACAGAAAATACAGCTACAAGGATAAGTATAGTCAACCATTGTTTTCTTATTGTCATTGCTCCTCTCCTCCAAATATATAGCCGGCTCCGTATTTGGTTTTAAGCAATTTGGGGTTCTTCGGATCGCCTTCTATTTTTTGACGAATTCGTTTAATATAACTATCAATATTACGATCGTATCCCTCATAATCATCTCCATAGGATAATGTAATCAATTGTTCCCTTGTAAGTATTTGACCTTTATTCTTAAATAAGGTTTCTAAAAGCCTATACTCAGCAGTTGTAATAGGAATTTCCTGCTCATCTTTAAATAACTTCATACTGTTTGCATATAAATCTAAATTCTTATATTTATATATGATTTCATCAGAATCATGATAGATTCTTTTTAGGAATACTTTAATACGTTTCATCAATTCCCTTGGACTAAAAGGTTTTACTACATAATCATCTGCACCTATTTCGAATCCTTTTAACCGATCCACTTCCTCTTCTTTGGCTGTTACCATAATAACCGGAATGTCAGAAATTTTACGGATTTCTTTTAAAACTTCAAACCCACTAATGCCAGGCATCATAATATCTAAAAGAACAAGGTGAAATTTATTTCGATTAAAGAAATCCAAGGCTTCAAATCCATCTTTTGCAATTATATAATCATAGCCTTCATTCATAAGATATTTGGCTACTACATTGCTAATCTGCTCCTGGTCCTCCACTAATAAAATATTGTATTTCATGATTTCACCTCGTTCTTAATACGTATTATTTATTTTCCAGAATATCTTTACGTTTTAAATATTCTTCTTCGCTTATATCACCATTGGCAAATTTAACTTTTAAATTGTCTAGGGCAATGCTTGAAACTGTTTTTGACTTATTATTTTGAATCAATTTAACAATAAATATAACGGCAAATATAATTAATAGCGTTGTTAAAATAAAAGTCAACCAGCCATTGCTCATAAATCCATAGCCTGAACAACCGTAGCCACTGTTTCTAAAGGAATTAAAATATCCTCTTCCATACATCATAAAAATCACTCCTTTTTTAAATTTGTCTTTCTTGATTTGACTTTCCAAATTTGTCTTTTCAAATTTGTCTTTCTTGATTTGACTTTCCAAACTTGACTTTCCAAACTTGTCCTTCCTGATTTGTCTTTCTTAAAAGATAAATTTATTATAAAAGAAGATTATGACTAAAATATGATTTTACTTTATCACTGGGAAAAATAGAAGTCAATCATACAGAAAAAAATAAAGGGAAGCATCTGAAAAAATTTATAATGCTTTCCTTTATTTTGAAACTTTGTATTTAATAAATGCATAAATCACTATTTTTTGGGTTCTTACTTCGTTATACACCTTGATATAATTACTTAGCTTTCATTATTAATAGTTTACGATATGCTGTTTTTAAGAAATTTAATGTTAGAACATTCCGCCACAGCTTGCACCATTAATATTATTATATCCATTACCGTTTCTATATTCATTTCCATTACTATATCCATTACCATTTCTCATTCCATTGCCATATCCGTTTCTCATTCCATTGCCATATCCATTACCATTTCTCGTTCCATTGCCATATCCGTACTCATTTCTCATTCCATTACTATATCCATATTCGTTTCTCATTCCATTACCATATCCATATCCATTTTCAGAATCATATTGACTATTACCGTTGTAGCCAATTCTCGGTCCACAAATTATGTTTCCTTCAAGGGCATTTTCATAAGCATATAAATGACGTTTGGATGTTTCTGCTAAGTTCTCAAAAACAATTTTCACATCTTTTGGTAAATCTTCCTTTAAAAACTTCTCATACATTGCAATATTATTCTCTTCTGTGGTTATTCCTGCCTTATAACAATCTTCCAAACTATCCGGTAGAGTTACTAAAGAGGACCAATCTTTATTGGGTAAAGTTACCTTATACTTTTTTAGTAACTGCTCCAATTGATATATTTGATTTTCTTCAGACCTTGCAATGTTGGAAAAGGGAGGCTGTACACCATATTTCTCCATAATTGCATCATATTCTGCATCAGCCATATATTCATCTTCAATGGCATAAACAAGCATGTCTTCCAGTGAATATTGGGTGTCGGCTAAAGCTCCTTTTGAACCATTTGATGTAGTTGCTAAAGCAATACTTCCCATAGACATAATACCAATAACCGCTAATACTGCAGCAATTCCTCTTATTACCTTTTTCATAATAACAACTCCTTAACTGTTTTTATAGATTTAATTTGCCATCTTTGTGATGGTTCTATATTAACAGTCAATTATGGTTGAAATATGATTAATAAAAACTTTACACAGAACCAAACAAGTTTCATTCACTGTACATAAGTCGATATTATTTAACTATTAAGTATATTAATCATTTCTTCCCAGTTTTCTATGTGAATATGGTGTGATTTTGGAGTTACACTTTTATGTCTGATTGCGCCTGTATACCATACCCCTGTCATACCAACATTTACAGAACCATCTACATCGTATGCTGGATTATCACCACAATACCATACTTCTTCCGGTTTTAAACTGGCTTTTTTTAAAGCAAATTGAAAGATATATTTAGACGGTTTACGGAAAACATAATCACTGGTAGCCATTATAAATTCAAAATGATTGGTTGGGATTAGTTCATCAATACGTTCTTTTAAAGCATATTCCCCAAAGGATATGTTACTAATTACACCTGTTCGAATATTATTATCAGTTAAATAGTTAAGCAATTCTTCAATTCCTTCTGTTGCAGTTGCAGGGGAAGCATTGTCCCAAAATATCTTTTCTAGCTTCCAAGGTTCAATATCAAATTCTAATTCAAAATATTCGTTCACATATCTTTGAAAATTAAAATTATGAATTTCATATTTGTAAGAATCTACAGTATCAGGATTATATCTGCCTATATCCTGTTCTATTTCTTCTACAAAATTATATATATCTTCTGCCGATGCACCGGAGCCATTTTTAATGGCTCGATTTAAAAGTGCCTTCTGACCTGCCAATCCATTAAATATACATTCATTAATTAATGTTTGTCCATAATCAAATAAAATCATCTTTGGCTTTTTCATATATAATTGGCAACCTTTCTTATTAATTTTTCATTCACACTGCGCATATTCAGAAATTATAAATTCATTTTAATAAATTCTAAATATAAACCAACTAAATTGATATCTGTACACTGATAAAGCATTCTGGCTCCTACTACATCTTCAATCTCATTAAAAATAAGTTCTCCATTGTCTCCAATAATAAAATCTATTCCAACTAATCCAAAATGAAAGAGGCTGATTATCTTTTCTACAATTGTAGTTTCTTTTTTAGACAGCTGATATTCTCTCACTTCACCACCTAAAGAAAAGTTTGATTTAAATCCTTCTTTTGCAGTTCTTAGAATTGCCGCGATTATTTTTTCCCCGATAACATAAACACGCAGATCTTGATGTCTGGAACCTGTAAGAGGTTGTAATACAACGTTGGATTGATATAAACCGTTAAGAATCTTACATTTATCGCTTTCTACACTTGTAGTATTTCTAATTTCTTCTTTTGAAGAGTCTTCTTTTAAATAATCTTCTTTTGAATAATCTTCATTTGAATAATCTTCTTTTAAATAATTTTCTTTTGAATAATCTTCTTCCATGGTTTTCCCTAGTGATGGTTCTAATAAAAACACCTGGCTTCCACCATGTCCGGCAACTGCTTTTATTACCGATGGTTTATGAATATGATTCATTGCTTCTTCTACCATATCATTTTTAACAAAAGCGGAATCCACTATATCAATGCCTAACTGAGCAACGTATTGATAGGTTCTCGCCTTATCATTACAAATTTCTGCAATTTTTGAATTATTAAATACTTTAATTCCCATATACTCTAATTGTTTATTCAGTAAAG
Source organism: uncultured Anaerocolumna sp. (assembly GCA_937901695.1). GTDB lineage: Bacteria > Bacillota > Clostridia > Lachnospirales > Lachnospiraceae > Anaerocolumna. The sequence continues at coordinate 5,890 of CALDJN010000114.1, read as the reverse complement.
GATAAATGGTTCGGCAAATTGCAAAATCTGGCCGGTTTATTTCATTGTTTTCATAAGTGAAGTACCAAGTATTGTTACGAACACCAAACTCTAATTTCTCAACTAGTATAAGTTTAATTTGTATACCTTGAAGTTTACCTTCTTCTATGTAGAATTCAATATATCTTTTATTTCTCTCCACATCACGTTCACTGTATATTAACCAACCGACCATAATAACCTCGATTCTGGCACTTTATGCCTTGAAATAATGAAGTAATTTGTGCATCAACACAATTTCTGGTTGAAAATTTCTGGTTGAAAAACCTTTTTTTCAACCTATCTTCTTTTATCACTTAGAATTATAATCTTATTTTTAATCACTTTGTTTTTACTGTAATTTTTATTTTAATCTATTTATCTATATATTTTTAAAGGAAAAGAAATGTATAAGTACGTTTCTTATATAAAATCCATATTGATTTTAGATTTGTAATGTTGAATGAATATTACTCATTTGTAAAGTTCACTCAACATTACAAATCTAATATTAATCAATTTCTTTATCTTTTACTTCTATGATATTACCCAATTCTTTTAGGATGTGCTCCATAATAAAATCAGCAGCATTTACACCAGTACAATCATAAATATTCTTAAAATGCGCATTGGAATTGACTTCACATACAATAGGCTCTTCCTTTTCACCAAATAAAATATCTACACCTGCAAAATCCAGCCCAAGTATTTTACAACATTCAACTGCCAAATCCGTTTGCTCTTTAGTAGGCTCATAAGGTTTCATTTTTCCACCATTGGTAATATTAGCTCTAAAATCATCGTTTCCAGAATACCGATACATAGAAGCCACAACTTGATTTCCTACAACTTGAAGTCGAACATCCTTACCCTTGCTGGCTTCAATAAATTCTTGAAATAACATGGGTTTTGGCTGGATTACTTTTACTTTTTCTTCCAGCTCCATATGATTTTGAACCAGATAAACCTGCTGACCAAAAGATCCAAAACATTCTTTCACTACCATTGGAAATGATAGCTCGGCTATAACTTGCTCTAGAAATTCTGTATTGGTATATCCAATATTAGAATATGTCATAGGAGCAAGTATAGTTTTTGGCATCTTTATCCCTGCCCTTTGAAGATATAGGTGAGTTAAAGATTTATCATCGCAGATTGCAATAGACCTGGAGGAATTAAATACTGGAATTCCTTTTAATTCCAAGTATTCAGCCAATCTTATGTCTTTATCCCAAAATAGTATAAAGTCCGGTTTATCTGTCTCATCTGTTTTATATGCAAGAGTATTCTTTGAATCTAATCGAACCAATACTTCTGCATTGGTTTTAATAGTTAAATCAATTCCAGCCTTTTTTGCCGCAGCTACTAACCAAAGATTAATTTCTGTAAATTTATGTGTATGTAAAAATGCATTTGTAATAAGCCATCCAGTCATTTTAATATCTCCCAACCGTATTTTTATTTATACATATTCGTCAACAAACTGTTCAAATTCTTCCAAAGACATTATTACCTTTCTTGGCTTAGTTCCTTCTTCCGGACCTACAACCCCTGCTTCCGCAAGCTGATCCATAATTCTTGCAGCACGGTTAAAACCAATCTTGTAGACTCTTTGCAACATACCAATAGAGGCTTTGTCCTTTTCAATAATAAATTTACCAGCTTCAATAAAATATTCATCACGGTCACTGGCTGATGAGCCAGAAGATTCATTTGCCTGAACACTGGTTATTTTTTGTGCAACTTCTTCATTATATTCTGCTGATGAATTCTGAGCGGTTAAGAAATCAACTACCGCACTAACTTCCTTATCTGATATAAAGGCACCCTGTACACGTACCGGTTTCGGATAACCGGAAGGGAAGAATAACATATCACCCTTTCCAAGTAACTTCTCAGCTCCGGAACCATCAATAATCGTCCTGGAATCAATTGCCGAAGAAACGGAAAATGCTATTCTGGATGGAACATTTGCCTTAATCAGACCGGTGATTACATTTACAGATGGTCTTTGGGTAGCAATAATTAAATGCAAGCCGGCAGCACGTGCCATTTGTGCCAGGCGGCAAATGGCATCTTCTACTTCACCTGGTGCAACCATCATAAGGTCAGCAAGCTCGTCTACAATAATTACTATCTGAGGCATTTTCTTATATTTTTCATCGTTAAATTCTTCTACCTTTGATACTTTTTCATTGTATCCTTTAATATCACGTACACCTAATTCCGCAAACTTCTGATAACGCTCGGTCATCTCCATAACCGCCCAATTAAGTGCGGCAGAAGCCTTTTTCGGATCAGTAACAACAGGTATTAATAAATGAGGTATTCCATTATAAACACTAAGTTCTACAACCTTAGGGTCTACCATAATCAGGCGGACATCCGACGGTTTTGATTTATATAGGATACTCATAATTAATGTATTAATACAAACAGATTTACCGGAACCGGTAGCACCTGCAATTAGTAGATGGGGCATCTTGGCAATATCTGTAACAATAGTTTGTCCACCAATATCCTTTCCTACTGCAAATGCAATATCAGATGGATGATTCTTAAACTCTTTGGATTCAATTAGTTCGCGAAACATCACCATAGTATTTTCTTTGTTTGGCACCTCAATACCAACGGCAGCTTTTCCAGGTATCGGTGCTTCAATTCTAATATCTGCAGCCGCTAAGTTTAATTTAATATCATCTGACAAACTTGTAATTTTACTAACCTTCACACCCTGTTCCGGCTGTAATTCATAACGAGTTACAGAAGGTCCGCAGCTAACATTGGTAATAGTTACACGAACACCAAAACTATCTAGTGTATTCTGCAGTTTTAATGCAGTACTTTTTAATTCTTTATCTGACATGCCTTTGGCATCTGCCTTAGGTTTTGTCAACAAATCAATTGGTGGAAAAACATATTCTTTCTTTTCCTCCAGATTTTGATTAATATCCATTGTATCTTCTGCCTTATCTCCTGATACCTTAGATTTATCAGAAGAACTGTGAGTTGAAGTCTTATGAGTTTCCTCATGCAATTCTTCTTTCTTTTCTTCTTTTGAAAAAGAGTCATCTAAATTAGAAGCTGTAGTCTGTTGTGAGTCAAGGTTATGTATTCTAATATTTGAATCAGTAGCATCTTTGCTGGTAGCATCTTTGCTAGTAGTATCTTCACCAGTTACATCTTTGATAGCAGCACCTTCGATAGTTGCATCTTCACCAGCAGCATGAAGGAGCCTTTTAATATCTTCGTCGATTTCAGGACGGTCGTGTACCACATGACTGGATTCAGAGCTATCTTCCTTCGTACCAAACTTCATCTTTAACTCGTCTGATACTTTATCATTTGATGAAGAACCATCATAATAAGGACTGCTTCTATGGATTGGAATATTATCTACATCGATTGGCTTGATTTCTTCCATATCAAATGTGCTGTTTAAATTTGGTGCTATATTACTATCATCTGTAACAGCTTTTTTCTTTTTCATAAAGCCAAAAAGACTATCTCCTTTTTCAGGAGTTGCTTTATGTAAGATATTCTCATCCTTTGATATATCCTCCTTACCATTAACGTTTTCCTTGGATTCTTTCTCTTTCTTTAATGTAAATGTTTTAGCCGGTCTGCGTTCTGCTTCTGCAGCCATCTCTTCTTCTTTTTGCAATCTACGTTCTTTCATTTGTTTTAAAGAAGCTTCACTCTTAATTCCAAGAATGGTTAGAAGTGCTTTACCTGTAATAAACATAATAGAAATAATGATAAGAGCAATCAGTATTACGTAAGTACCTGCTTTCCCAAATAAAGGATATAGTATTTTGCAGAGAATACCGCCAATTATGCCTCCACCATTTTTAGATTCTGATGAAATTTTATAAATGTCACCAATTTTACCGTTTAGGGTATTGCCATATGTAATAAGATGTATTAAGGAACCAACCGTAATACTCAAAACAATAGCACCTATTAATTTAATACGTGCAACGTTACTGCCGCGATTTGCTATGTGAAATGCCATTCCAAAAAATAATAAAAATGGTAAAAGGTATGCCAGAAATCCAAATAACCCAAATGTAACACTGTTAATAATTTCCCCAACCTTACCACTTAAATTAAAGTTACTTAATATAAGTAATAATGATATAACTAGAGAAACTACCAATACTATTTCGTCATGAAATAAGGCTTTCTTTTCCGGGTCCATATTAAGACTGGCGCTATTATTTTTTGAAGCTACTGAATCTATTCCTAAATAATAAAAATAAATATAGTCTTAAACAACAAATTGATTCTAAGTCATTGAACATATTTACTCAATGAAGCATTAGAACCAATTTCATTATACCTTTTATTCCATTTCCTTGCAAGGGAATTTCCATGGAAGTTAAAAAATGTTCAGACCAATGTTCAGACCGTTCCGCCTCATAAGATGTACAAATATCTAAACCAGCTATACATCTATGGATGAACCAGGGAAATATAAAGGATTTAAATAATCATTCATATCTGTAGAAAGAATGCCATCCACTATATACTTATCTCCATCTTTTCTTGCATAAACACTGCCATGGGTTAGAGAAATAGTACGATATTCCGTCGCTGCATCCCCTTTTAGTTCGTCCTTACTGGTTCCATTTCCTAAAATACTTTGTGTTTTATAACTGTAAATTCGCTCTAAGGGCATGATGGTATATAACATATAATGTTCCTCCTAATACAATTATGACCTGCCTGATAGCTCATATAGTTTATTTAGCGCCTCTTTAATACCGCCAACTTCATCAATAATACCCTTTTCCACTGCTTCTTTTCCTACTAAAATGGAACCTACATCTTTCGCTAATTGACTGGTATTTAACATAAGACCTTTTAAGGTCTCTCTGTCAATTTTTGAATGATTTACAATAAAACTTAATATGCGGTCCTGAATTTTTTCAAAGTATTCGAAGGTTTGCGAAACACCTATTATAGTACCATTCATACGCACCGGATGTATAATCATGGTTGCAGTTGGTACAACATAGCTATAGTCAGAAGAAACTGCAAGTGGAACACCAATAGAATGACTTCCACCTAAAACCAATGAAACGGTTGGTTTGCTTAAAGAAGCAATCATTTCTGCTATAGCAAGTCCTGCTTCCACATCTCCGCCTACCGTATTAATGAGAATTAGTAACCCATCAATATCCTCACTATCTTCAATGGCTGCTAATTGTGGCAGAACATGTTCATACTTTGTAGTTTTATTATGTTGAGGAAGGCATTCATGTCCTTCAATTTCTCCGATTATAGAAAGCAAATGTATTTTAGATTTACGTTTCTCATTTACCAGGGTTGTCTGACCATATTCTCTTATTTTATCATCGTCAAGTTCTTCCTTTTCTTTCTGTTCCCTTTCTTTTTCAATTTTTCTATCATTATTATCCACAGAATCAGGGCTAGAACCTTTATGGCCGTTACTTTCATCACCTTCATCAGGTTTTTTATCGTTATCTTCGATATCTTCTTGAATATTTGCATCAGAATCACTGTTATTATTAATATTATTTTGTAAATCAATTTCATTATAATTATTAAAATTTTTATTAAACTTAGAATTAGTATTGCTATTGTATTGTTCGCTTTTATCATATCCCATACTTTTACCAAGCCTTTCTTATACTCTTATCAATATACTTGCTTATTATATGGAAAATATGCAATTTTATTTATTAATGGAATAAAAAGATTTATAAATAAAAATTGCGCTTATTAAACAAAGGACGCTTTGCCTGATATAGGCTGTTCAGACCTTAGAGAGCAGACATGGGATATATTTCATGTTCCGTTGAAAAATTCGATGGTTCTAATACGATAGAAATCGCTTAAAACATAT
>CALDJN010000113.1 GCA_937901695.1 uncultured Anaerocolumna sp. | reverse complement strand
GGGGGTATGAAGTCGTGAAATGCGTGGCAGTTGACCAGTTCTGCTCAACGGTGCACGTTGAGACGGTAGTATTGATGTCAAGGAAAGATAAATAAGTGCCAGAAAGCGGCGTATTTCCGGGCTTTTCGGAGGTTTGGATTTGAAGCCAGACTTCTGAAAAAGCTCGGTTTTTTTATATGGAAACATATCTACTGCGAAAATGTGTGTTAGGTTGTAACCTCGGATTAGATAACGCAAATTGAGTGTGTGGATTAGATGTCAGGCATTTTTGAGCAAGAGCTGAAAAGTGGCAACAAATCCGGCAACTCGATACTAAGGGCATTTTCGGACAGTGGATTATATGTTAGGAGGAATGTAGCGTGGCGGATAAAACTGTTAAAGACGGATGGTCAATGTTAATGAAGTTTGGCTCAGAAGAAAACTTGAAGAAATTACAAGCGGGCCAGCTTTATATGAAAAATTTAAAATATTACGTTGATTTAGAAAAGACGACGGATGATGAGGCTGTTGGGGATAAATATGATGGCCAGATGGTATTACAAGATGTGAAAATAAATATGTGTACAGTTGATACTCATGAATTTATAGCTCAATTTGATGCACCAGCTGCGTCTATGAATTTGGGATATTTGGAATGTCCTGTGTTCTGCATGTTTATGTTTGATTATAGAAATCATGTTGAGGAACACTTAGATGGAGATATTCTTACAGTAAGATATCAATTTACGGAAGAACAATTAGAAAAAATGCCTACATTCGGTGATTCAGTATTAATTATTAAGAACGGAGATGAATTTATCAATCGAGTTAAAAATGGATTATTGAATGCTGGTTATGGATTTACAAGAGACCATGTTCAGTATTATGGTTTCAATAATATAGAGCACTTAAAGCAAGTTCAGAAGGATAATTCAAGGATTGCTTTCTGGAAAAGAGAGAAATACTCATATCAGCAAGAATATAGATTACTTGTACACGATTTTGTAGATGACCATCTTTCTGTAGATATTGGTGATATCAGTGATATAACTGATTTATTAAAGGCGGATGAACTTCTTAACACCTATTTAGAAATAACATTCAAGGTTAGACCGATGGAATAATTCGCGAAAAATACAAGGCCTAGTATGAATAATTAGGAAGGAGTAGTTGTGTATGGACGATGTAATACATATTTCACCAGATGACATTGAAGTCATAGATGCATCTGAATACAGTGAAGATTTGACAGAATATTTTAGTGATATGCCGGAGGTGGCGCGCCCACTTTTGAAAAGTGCAAAAGAAGCCTTTTCAAAGATTGAACAGATGCTTTATTCAGCACCAGCGCTTATTAATTTGGTAAAGGCGAGTATACCGGAGCAGACATTTCAGGCAATACTAACGGATGACCAAAAGCAAAAAATTGCAAGTGGTGCATTAAAGTTGATGACGAAGAAGGACGGTTCGTTGATGGCCAATCTTGTAAATCCAGAAACTAATAAAATTGTTTCAACGATATCTCTCCAGAGCGTTAATTTGTCACCTGCAATTTCACAGGCAATGACCAGCTATGCTTCTCAGATGCAAATGGCTCAGATTGCAGAGCAAATTCAGGTAGTGCAATTAGCGATAGAAGAGGTTAGGCAGGGACAAGAATATGACAGATTAGCAATGGCTTATAGTTGTCAGCAAAAGTTGCTTCAGGCTATGGAAATGAAGAATCCGGAACTAAAGGCGATGGCACTACTTCAAATCGCATCAGATGCGGAGGACAGTAGAAATCTTTTAATGCAAAGTCAAAATGTAAACTTGACATTCATTAAAGAACAGCCAGAGTCGTTTTTTGGAAAGCTTCTATCTGGCGCAACACCTGATAAAATTAGTCAGAGAATGAACGAAATTCGTGAAAGCTTAAGTGCAGTAAATATGGTTTCATTGGCAGAGGCAATGGCATACCAAGAAATGGGAGAAAATGCTGCAGCACGTCAAAGCTTACAGTATTATGCAAGTTACATAGAGAAAGCATATCTTAGCACCAAAGGACTGGTAGAACGTCTTGATTTAATTGACCCAGCACCAGAGAATTATTGGACTAAAACCTTGCCAGATATAAGAAAGAAAATACAAGCATTACCTTGTGTAGAAGAAATGCAATTGTTGGAGGGAGACGATGAAGATGGAGAATAAAGTTTGTAAAAACAAAAACTGTTTAAAGCCATTACCAGATGGATATAAGCATAAGTACTGTGAAGCTTGTAGAAATCAGCAGGCTCAGAAAGTAAAGAATGGGTTAAAAGCTGCTGCAGGGGTTGCAGGAACAGCGGCATGCTTTGCAATTACTATTGTAACAGCAGGAAAGATTAAGCCTAAGCAATAACATGA
>CALDJN010000112.1 GCA_937901695.1 uncultured Anaerocolumna sp. | reverse complement strand
AATACACACTGTAGATAGGATTCGATATATAATATACATTTGGCTGCATTTTTCGCCCACGTTCAAAGACCTTCGCTTTACAAAATGTGCGAATCTAACCTTCATTAAGCTTACTAAATAGAAAGGTTATAAAGGTTAGATTGGACAGTTGGCACCCAATTGTATATTATACATCAAATCCTTTTATTAGGGTTTGTTAAGGCTTATTATACAACAGCCCTTTATGTAAATAGAAAGGTACAGGATATATAATGAAATTTACACATCTACATCTACATACAGAATATAGTCTTCTGGATGGCTCCGGTAAAATTAAAGAGATGGTAGCCAGAGCAAAAGAATTAGGCATGGACAGTATTGCCATTACTGACCATGGAGTAATGTATGGTGTTATTGATTTCTATCGTGCCTGCCTTGCAGAAGGAATGAGACCCATTATTGGATGTGAAGTTTATGTAGCACCTAATTCCAGGTATGATAGAGAAAATTCATCTTCAGAAGACAGGTATAACCACTTGGTATTATTGGCTGAGAATAATACTGGTTACTCTAATTTAATGAAAATAGTCTCTGCAGGATTTATAGAGGGATTTTATTATAAACCAAGAGTAGATTATGAAGTACTATCCAAATATAAGGAAGGCATCATTGCTTTAAGTGCCTGTTTGGGAGGAGAAGTTGCCAGTAATATCCGCAGAGGATTTTATGAAGAAGGTAAAAAAGCTGCCTTGCGCCTAAGAGATATATTTGGTGAAAACAATTTCTTCCTAGAGCTGCAAGATCATGGTTTACCGGAACAAAAACAAGTAAACCAGGCATTGATGCGGATGCATAGTGAAACAGGCATACCATTAGTGGTTACTAACGATGTCCATTATACTTTAGAAAGTGATGCCCAGGCACATGATATTTTATTATGTATTCAAACCCAGAAAAAAGTTACCGATGAAAATAGAATGCGTTATGAAGGCGGCCAGTACTTTATAAAATCACCGGAAGAAATGGAAGCCTTATTTCCTTATGCCAAAGAGGCTTTAGAAAATACGCAGAAAATTGCAGAACGATGCCATGTTGAAATTGAATTTGGTGAATATAAACTTCCTAAATATGATGTTCCCCATGGTTTTACAGCATTAGAGTATCTGCAGAAACTCTGTAAAGAGGGCTTAGTGAAACGATATGGTAATCCTTCTGATGAGTTAAAACAAAGGCTGGAGTATGAAATCGAAACCATAAGAAGTATGGGATTTGTAGAATACTTTCTAATTGTATGGGATTTTATTAAATATGCCAAAGACAATGATATTATGGTAGGACCGGGACGAGGTAGTGCTGCAGGAAGTATCGTATCTTATTGTTTAGAGATTACTAACATTGACCCAATAAAGTATAATCTGTTGTTTGAGCGTTTTCTAAACCCAGAGCGGCTGACCATGCCTGATATTGATATTGATTTCTGTTTTGAAAGAAGGCAGGAAGTAATTGATTATGTAGTACGAAAATACGGAAAAGACCGAGTGGTTCAAATCGTAACCTTTGGAACCATGGCAGCCAGAGCGGCTATACGAGATGTGGGCAGGGCTTTAGACATTCCCTATGCTCAGGTTGATGCAGTTGCAAAGATGATACCAACCGAAATAGGCATTAATATTACAAAAGCCCTGGACATGAATTCGGAATTAAAGAACCTATACGATAATGACGAACAAATTAAGTATTTAATTGATATGTCTTTACGTTTAGAGGGATTGCCAAGACATACCTCCATGCATGCAGCAGGTGTTGTTATAAGTAAAGCGCCTGTAGTAGAATATGTACCATTATCCAGAGCTTCTGATGACTCTATTACTACCCAGTTTACTATGACTACCCTAGAGGAATTGGGCTTATTAAAAATGGACTTTTTAGGACTTAGAACCTTAACGGTTATTCAGAATGCGGTAAGATTGGTAAATGAAAAACTGGACAATGCTCACAAAATCAATATAGACCAGATTGATTTTAATGATAAAAATGTATTTAACTTAATTTCTTCTGGTAAAACAGATGGCATTTTTCAGTTGGAAAGTTCCGGAATGAAAAACTTTATGAAGGAATTAAAGCCTAGAAATATAGAGGATGTTATTGCGGGCATTTCTTTGTACCGCCCAGGTCCAATGGACTTTATACCAAAGTACATTAAGGGAAAGAACGAACCGGAATCCATTGTATATGAATGTCCACAGTTAGAGCCAATTCTATCTCCAACCTATGGCTGTATTGTATACCAGGAGCAGGTTATGCAAATCGTGCGGGACCTTGCAGGCTACAGCTATGGACGAAGTGACCTGGTACGCCGTGCCATGTCTAAGAAGAAAGCCTCTGTTATGGAAAAAGAACGTAAGAACTTTGTTTATGGTAATGAGGAAGAGAAAATACAAGGCTGTATTAACAATGGTATAACAGCAGAAATTGCTAATCATATTTTTGATGATATGGCAGACTTTGCAAAGTACGCTTTTAATAAGTCTCATGCTGCGGCATATGCGGTAGTTTCTTACCAAACAGCATATTTAAAATGTTACTATCCGGTGGAATTCATGGCAGCCCTTATGACTTCAGTAATCGATAATCCAGGAAAGGTAGCAGAATACATTTACACCTGCAGGCAGATGGGTATTGAAATTCTTCCTCCAGATATTAATGAAGGGTATAGTACATTCTCTGTTTCAAATGGAGCTATACGCTATGGGCTATCCGCCATTAAAGGCTTGGGAAAACCAGTAATTGAAGCAATCGTTCATGAACGTGAATCAAATGGAAAGTTTACCAGCCTTAAAGACTTTGCCACCAGATTATCTGGTAAGGAAGTAAATAAGAGAACCGTTGAAAGCTTTATTAAATCAGGCGCTTTTGATAGCCTTCCAGGGACCAGAAAACAATTAATGATGATATATATTCAGGTATTAGATGATATTTCCCAAGATAAGAAGAAAAATTTAACTGGTCAAATGTCATTTTTTGATTTAGTAGGAGAAGAAGAAAAAACCGACTATGAGAACAATATGCCGGATGTAGGGGAATATTCAACAGAACAGAAGCTTGCCTTGGAGAAAGAAGTCATGGGTATCTATGTTAGTGGCCATCCACTGGATCAATATGAAGGGCTGCTAAAA
>CALDJN010000111.1 GCA_937901695.1 uncultured Anaerocolumna sp. | reverse complement strand
TTATTGTAAGTGCCAAGAGAACACCTATTGGAAGCTTTTTAGGAAGTTTAAAAAATACTTCAGCATCCGATTTAGGTGCCGTGTTAGTTAAGAACATCATTGAAGAGACTAAAATCAATCCTGCAGATATTGATGAAGTTATTGTTGGAAATATACTTCCAGCAGGACAGGGTCAGGGTGTAGCCAGACAAGTAGCATTAAAAGGTGGTGTGCCCATAGAAGTGCCTGCCTATAGCCTTAATATAGCTTGCGGCAGTGGTATGAAAGCAGTTATGAATGCATTAATCTCTATCAGAGCAGGATATAGTAATCTTATTATTGCCGGTGGTGTGGAATCCATGAGTGGTTCACCTTATCTTATTCCAGCTGATACAAGAAGCGGATATAAAATGGGCGGCTTTAAAGCTATAGACCATATGATTAATGATGCTCTTACAGATGCATTTGATGGAATACATATGGGAGTTACAGCAGAGAATATTGCAGAAAAGTATGGAATAACAAGGGAAATGCAGGATGCATTTGCTGCAGAATCCCAAAGAAAGGCCATAGAAGCAATTGATGCTGGAAGATTTAAAGAGGAAATCGTTCCTGTTACAGTTAAAATTGGCAAAGAGGAATTTGCTTTTGATACGGATGAATATCCAAATAGAAAAACGAATCTTGAAAAACTTAGTAAGTTAAAACCAGCATTTAAAAAGGATGGAAGTGTAACAGCAGGCAATGCTTCAGGTATAAATGATGGAGGAAGTATGATGCTGATAGCTAGTGAAGAAGCATTAGAAAAATACAATCTTACTCCAATAGCAGAAATTCTAGGAATTGGACAGGGTGGAGTTGACCCAAAAGTTATGGGACTTGGACCTACACCAGCAATAAGACATGCATTGAAAGATGCAGACATGAATCTGAAAGACATTGATGTAATAGAGCTAAATGAAGCTTTTGCAGCACAATCACTTGGTGTTGTACATGAATTATCTCTAGAACATGGAATGTCAGAACAAGAGATACTGGATAAAACGAATCCAAATGGTGGTGCAATCGCTCTTGGACACCCTGTTGGAGCAAGTGGTAATAGAATCATGGTTACATTGTTACATGAAATGAAAAAAGATCAATTTGGTTTAGCTTCCCTATGTATCGGTGGTGGAATGGGAACTGCCATCATCATGAAGAGAATATAAAATAATTAAAGGAGAATATGTAAAATGAGATTAGAAAATAAAATTGCAGTTGTAACAGGTGGCGCTAGAGGTTTAGGTCAGGCTATGGCAGAATTATTTGCAAAAGAAGGAGCAAAGGTTATAGCTGTTGATATGGGAGATTTAAATTACAGCAATCCTAATGTGGAAGGATATAAATTAAATGTAGCTAATACAGAAGACTGTAAAGCATTCTTTGATTATGTAATGGAGAAGTACGGTAGAATCGATGTCTTAGTTAACAATGCAGGTATTACAAGAGACTCTTTAACAAAGAAGATGACAGACGAACAATGGAACTTAGTTATTGATGTTAACCTAAAAGGTGTATTTAACTTAACAAGATATGTAGGACCACAAATGCAATCACAGGGTGGCGGCTCAATCATTAATATCTCTTCTGTTGTTGGTGAATTCGGTAACATTGGTCAAGCTAACTATGCTGCAACGAAAGCAGGTGTTATAGGTATGACAAAAACTTGGGCAAAAGAATTCGCATTAAAAGGTGGAAACGTAAGAGTGAATGCAATTGCTCCAGGATATACAATGACAGATATCTTAAAGACGGTTCCTCAGGATCTTCTAGATGGATTTGCAAAACAAACTATGCTTGGAAGATTAGGACAGCCAGAGGAAATTGCATATCCTGCACTATTCCTTGCATCTGATGAAGCATCTTACATAACTGGGCACGTATTAAGCGTAAATGGCGGAATGAGATTATAATCACCATTTGTAACCTAATAAACAGACTATAAAAGGAAGAAGGGATATGGAAAATGTCAGTAAATGTTGGTATTGTAGGCACTGGTATATATTTACCAGATAATTATATGACTGCTAAAGAAATTTCAGAGGCAACCAATGGTGTTTGGTCCGAAGAGGCAGTTATTAGTAAACTTGGTGTAAAGAAAAAAATTATTCCTGGTGAGAATGATGGAACTCAGGAAATGGGTGTAAGAGCTGCTCTTGATTGTTTAAAGAATACAGGAGTAAAACCGGAAGAAATCGATGTTGTACTTTGTATCGGTGAAGAATGGAAAGAGTATCCTCTAACTACATCTGCATTATATATCATAGGACAAATCGGTGCAGTAAATGCCTGGGGAATTGATGTACAGAACAGATGCTGTACAACAATTGGTGCTATGAAAATTGCAAAAGATATGCTGGTAGCTGATGATAGAATTAATACCGTAATGGTTGTTGGAGGTTACCGTAATGGAGATTTTGTAGATTATACAGATAAGAATATGTCTATGATGTATAATCTTGGCGCTGGCGGCGGTGCTATCCTTCTGAAAAAGAACTATGGAAAGAATCTTTTATTAGGTTCTCACATTATAGCAGATGGTTCTTTGGCAAGAGCAGCCGGTGTTGAAATTGGCGGAATCAATAATCCAATTACCAAGGATAATTACGAAGAAGCTTTTAAATCCTTAAGGTTAATGGATGCAGTAGGAATGAAGAATAGGCTAAATGAAGTATCTATGCCAAATTGGTATAAATGCATTGATATAGCTTTTGAAGAAGCAGGACTTTCTAAGAGCGAACTTGATTATTTAGCAATTTTACATATTAAACGTTCCGGCCATATGGAAATGTTAAATACTTTAAATCTGAAAGAAGACCAAAGTATTTATCTTGAAGATTATGGTCATATAGGACAGATTGATCAAATCTTATCCTTACATCTTGCATTACAGCAAGGGAAAGTAAAAGATGGCTCTGTAGTAGCTATGATTGCAGCCGGAATTGGCTATGTATGGGCTAGCAACGTAATTAAATGGGGTGTTTAAATGAGTATATTAATTCAAATACTACTAAATAGCTTGGAAACTGGTGGAATCTATGCTCTTGCTGCATTGGGTATTATATTAATATTTAGAACATCCAATACGACAAACTATGCTCAGGGTACTATAAGTATGTTTAATGCCTTTGTTGCGACTTTCATATTAATTAATACAGGATTACCTGCATGGTTAGTAGCCATATTTGGAGCCATAAGCGCTTTTGTTGTTGGCGTACTTGTAGATAGAATTGTTATTTCAAAAGCAATTAAGGTAAATCCAGTAGCAAAGCAGATTATCACTTTGGGTCTTATTATGATATTTCTTGGAGCCGCACCAATGATATTCGGTACAGATCCACTTCAGTTTCCGAGGTTCGTGTATGGCAGCCATAAGATAGCAGAAGCAACTATTTCCTATAATGCAATTGTTAATATTATAGTTGGAATTGTAATCATGCTTGTTTTATTCTATTTGCTTCAAAAGAGCAAATGGGGATTGTCTGTTAGAGCAACTGCATCCAATGATATTGTTGCAAGAATGATGGGTATTCCTACGCCATTAATTACTATGGGCTCATGGGCTATCGCAGCGGCATTAGGTACATTATCAGCTTTAATGCTTGCACCAACTACAAGTGTAAACCTTACCATGATGGATGGTGTCCAGTTACTTGCTTTATTATCCTGTGTTTTAGGTGGATTTCAAACTTTCTATGGACCTGTTATTGCAGCATATATAATAGGTATGGCAAGTAACTTGATTTCCTTCTATATATCATCAATTTGGAGCGATTCCATACTTTATTTATTAATACTGGCAGTCATTCTTTTTAAACCAAATGGTTTATTTGGTAAGAAAATAGTTAAGAAAGTATAGGAGGAAGAGACCTTGGAAAAGAGACAAAAACAACCGATTGCTAAAATGAAAAAAGGCAATCCAATAAGAAATTATATACTCTTTGGAATAGTACTTTTATTACTTCCTATACTAGTAGAAATTGGAATTGTACAATATTCCCACATAACGATTTTTGCAAGTATACTCATATATGCCATCGTATCTTTAGGATTAAATCTACTTGTTGGATATTCCGGTTTAGTATCTTTAGGTACTGCAGGTTTTATGGGACTTGGTACATATTTGGCTGCTTATTTTACGGCTGACTTAAAACTGCCATTTGAGATATCCTTGATTATATCAGTGGCAATTCCCATGATAATCGGAGTTATTACTGGACTCATTTCCTTAAGAATAGAAGGATATTATCTGGCGATTGCAACACTTGCAATTTCAGAAATACTTCGTAAAGTGTTTGTTGAGTTAGATTTTGTAACCAATGGGTTTTCAGGAAAAAGCGCTAATTATCCAAAGCTTTTAGGATTCTTTCAATTAGACAGAAATTTAACTTATGTTTTAGTAGTAATATTCCTGGTTTTAATTATGATTATTACTCACAATTTTGTAAACAGTTACACTGGCAGAGCACTCTCAACTATGAGAGGAAGTGAAGCAGCAGCTCAGGCAATGGGTATTAATATCTACAGATACAGACTTCTTGCTTTTGCAGTAGCTGTTGGCTTTGCAGCTCTTGGTGGTGTGCTATACATGCATTTTATTAAATATACATATCCAAATACTTGGACATTGGCTTTCTCCCTGAATATATTAGCTGTAATTATTATCGGTGGTGTAAGATCCATACCAGGAACAATAGTTGGTTCCTTTATCGTATTTGGTGTACCAGATCTTATTCTTAAAAAGCTGCCGGTTATTGGTCAAATAGATGGTATGGCATATATCTTTAATGGTGTATTAATTATAGTAATCATACTATTTTATCCAATGGGACTTGTACATTTATGGAGCGACGTTAAAAGAAAACTTATGACTAAAAAGAGAAAGGGTGAGTGAATCCTATGGCATTAAATAGTAACGAAATTAATGGTATAGATACCATGGGTAAAGATACCATTCTAAAAATTGAAGACCTTTCTATAGCCTTTGGTGGACTGAAAGCTGTAGATTCACTATCCTTTGATATTAAAGAAAAAGAGATATTCGGATTAATTGGACCAAATGGTGCAGGTAAAACTACGGTATTCAACTGTATTACTCAGTTTTACAAACCGGATAGAGGGACAGTAATATTTAGAAACAATAAAAATGAGGTAGAGAATTTAGTTGGTAAGAAACCTCATGAAATAATTAAGAAAGGACTTGTAAGAACATTTCAAAATGTGGAATTAATTAAAGAACTTTCTGTTGTTGATAATGTCCTTGTAGGATGCCACATAGAATTTGAAGCTTCAATAATTAGTCAAATATTAAAACTTCCAAAAGCAAGAAAAGAAGAAGCAAAATATAGAGAAAAAGCTGAAGAAGTTTTAAAACATATGGGGCTATATAATATAAAGGATCATTTAGTAGCAGGTCAACCTTATGGAGTTCTAAAAAGAATTGAACTTGCACGTACCCTTATGTGTGAACCTAAATTAATTATCTTAGATGAACCTGCCGCAGGTTTAAATGATACGGAAACCATAGCACTTATCGAGATGGTAAGAGAAATCAAAGATAAATTTAATTGCTCCATACTTTTAGTTGAACATGATATGAGATTTGTTACGGACCTTTGTGACAGAATTTGTGCTATCTCCTTTGGAAAGCTGCTGGCTATAGGAACACCTCAGGAAATACAGGCAAATGAGCAAGTACAGG
Organism: uncultured Anaerocolumna sp.; assembly: GCA_937901695.1. Classification (GTDB taxonomy): domain Bacteria; phylum Bacillota; class Clostridia; order Lachnospirales; family Lachnospiraceae; genus Anaerocolumna. The sequence continues at coordinate 8,189 of CALDJN010000111.1, read as the reverse complement.
CAGCTTATTTGGGAAAGGGGGATGAATAATGTCAGAAATCGCATTAAGTATTAAAGGTCTTAAAGTTAGTTATGGAAGCATTGAAGCTTTAAAAGGAATTAATATGGATGTTAGGCAGGGTCAAATCGTTGCGATACTTGGATCTAATGGTGCCGGTAAAACAACTACCTTAAGGAAAATATCCGGTGTATTAGAAGCTTCTGGCGGCTTCATGGAATTCTTCGGTCACGATATTACTAAAATGCAGCCTAATAAAATTGCTAAACTTGGTATTATCCAATCTCCGGAAGGAAGACAGGTATTTAGGGATCTTACTGTTGAAGAAAATTTAATGACAGGAGCCTATATCGTAAAAAGTAAAAAAGCAATACAAGAAAACTTTGAGAGAGTGTATGGTTATTTCCCCGTATTAAAAGAACGTAAAAATCAAGTTGCATCTACACTCTCAGGTGGCGAGCAGCAAATGCTTGCAATTGGAAGGGCACTAATGGGAAGTCCAAAGCTTTTATTATTAGATGAACCATCTTTAGGACTTGCACCTTTAATAGTTAAAAGCATTTTTGAAATCGTTAAAGAAATCAGACAGGATGGAACCACGGTGCTAATCGTAGAGCAGAATGCTCTTCAAACTTTGAAAATCGCAGATTATGCTTATGTACTGGAAGTTGGTAAAGTAACAATGGAAGGTAGTGCTGTGGAACTAAGGAATAATCCTCAGCTTATTGAAGCATATCTGGGAGGTAAAAAATAAAAAAAAACAAAGGGGGATTTACAAATTTATGAAGAAAACTTTATCACTAGTTTTGGTACTTTCTATGATCGTTCTAGCTTTTTCCGGATGCGGTAAGAAAAGTAAAGTAGCACAAGGTGTTGGCGAGACCGTCATTAAAGTAGGTAACGTAGCAGCAACATCAGGTAAATATGCAGCAATAGGTACACCATTTAACTCGGGCATTCAAGCCTATTTAAAAAAGGTTAATGATGAAGGCGGAATTGACGGTAAAACAATTCAATTTGTGCATTATGATGATGAATTTGACCCAGTAAAAGGTAAAGCCATGACAGAAAGTTTAATTAACGATGATAAGGTATTTGCAATTCTTGGACATTTTGGAACGCCAACAGTAGGAGCTACTCTTGATTTATTAAAAGAAACGGGTATACCTACTGTCCACTTTGCAACAGGAATTGGTGCTCTTTATAATGAAGACGCAACTTCAGCAGCAAAAGGAAAAGGCTTATTCCCAATTCAGCCTATCTACATAACAGAAGGAAGACTTATGGTTGCGAGAGCAATTGAAATGCATCAGGCAAAGAAAATTGGTGTCATTTATACAAACGATGATGCGGGAAAAGATATCTTAGCAGGTGTTGAAAATCAAATTTCTAAGCTTGGTGGGGAATATACCGTAGTGAAAGAACAAATCAACCCAGATGCTACGGATGTTAGTTCTGCAGCACTAAAGTTAAAAGAGGAGAACGTAGATGCTGTTATTGCAGCAGCTATCCAATCAACATATCCTACTATAATTAAAGGATTAATCAGCCAAGGTGTAAGTAAACCTGTATATACTTCTTATGTAAATGCAGATCCTATTACAATCTCTAACTTTGCAGCTGACTATTCTAAACTTACTGAAAAATTCCCAATTTACGCTTTGACTTGGGTAGACCGTAATAAAGAAGTTGAAGTAAAAGAATTCCAAGATGCTATTACGGCATTTGGTACTCCTGAGTATGTTGATAATGTACATGCAATGACTGGATGGATTGCAGCTAACATCTTTGTTGAAAATCTTAGAAGATGTGAAGGCGAATATACATGGGAGAAGTTCATGGATACTATGGAAAAGGATACATTCCAGAATCCATTAGGAGGTATCTTAAGTTTTGCTAATGGTCAAAGACTTGGAACACAATCCATGTCTGTATCTCAAGTTACAGAGGATGCTCTTGGTTGGGAAACCGTTAAACCAATTGAAGATTTAAATGTTATTTTAGACAAAATTACTAAATAAAAATTAAGGTTTCCATTGTCATTCTGAGCCTAAAAGGCGAAGAATCTTAAAAAATAAACTTGCATAATTGCAGATAGGAGAGTCATATGAAAATTAAAAAGTTAGTATCTGTTCTATTAGTTCTTGTTATGGTTCTTTCTTCTTTCGCAGCTTGCGACAAAAAAGGGAAAGAAACCAATACTGATTCAGCACAAAAAGTAGAAGATAATAAAGAAACCAAAAAAGAAGAGCCAACCCAAGCTCCTACAGAAAAACCTACAGAAAAACCAGAAAAGGTTTCTCAAGGTGTTACGGATACAACAATCAAAGTTGGTAATGCAGCAGCTACATCAGGTGCTTTAGCAGCAGTAGGTGTTCCATTTAACGCAGGTATCGAAGCTTATTTCAAAATGGTAAATGATGCTGGTGGTGTTCAAGGAAGAAAATTAGAATTTGTTCACATTGATGATGAATTTGATCCAGTAAAAGGTAAAGCAGCAACTGAAACATTAATCAATGATGAAAAGGTATTCGCAATTGTTGGTCACTTTGGTACACCAACAATTGGTGCTACACTTGATATATTAAAAGAAACTGGTATTCCAACTGTTTATTTTGCAGCAGGTATTGCAGCACTTTATAATGAAGATGCAACTTCTGTAGCAAAAGGTCAAGGATTATTCCCAGTTCAACCGATATATGTAACAGAAGGCAGACTTATGGTTGCAAGAGCAATTGAAGAACATCAAGCCAAGAAAATCGGTATTATCTATACTAACGATGATGCTGGTAAAGACCTTTTAGCAGGTGTTGAGAATCAGGTTTCTAAACTTGGCGGCGACTATTCAGTAGTAAAAGAGCAAATCAATCCAGGTGCTACTGACGTATCTTCGGCAGTTCTTAAGATGAAAGAAGATAATGTAGATGTAATCGTTGCAGCTTCTATTCAGGCAACATTACCAACAATTATTAAAGGTCTTATTGCACAAGGTGTAAATAAACCTGTATTTACTACATATTCAAATGCAGACGCTACAACTATTTCTAACTTTGCAAATGATTATGCAGCATTAACTGAGAAATTCCCTATTTACTCAAATGCTTGGTTAGATTTAAGCGACGCAGAAGCTCTTAATTTATTTGTAAAGGGTATGACTGACTTCGGTCAACCAGATTACGCAAAAAATGCTTTCGCTATGGCTGGCTGGATTGCAGGACACTTCATGGTTGAAGGTCTTAAGAGAACAGAAGGCGCCCTTAACTGGGAAAACTTTATTGCAGGTATGGAATCTGCAGAATTCCAGATTCCAATGGGTGGTACTCTAAATTATGCTGATGGTCAAAGACTTGGTACTCAATCTATGTCATTATTAAAAGTTTCTGATGATGGATTAGCTTGGGAAAGTGTAAAACCAGTGGAAGACTTAAATGTGATTTTAGAGAGAACAAAATAATTTAATTAAGACATATAATTAGAGGGGCTGTTGCAAAATGAAAAAGGTCGTTCAGGGCTAATTTTGCCACTGCGAGCAGGTAATGTCACTCCGGGCTGATTTTTCAACGGCTAGCAAGTTTTGTCATTCTGAGCACAAATTCAGCAAAGCTGAATTGGGCGAAGAATCTCGCCTCAAAATGAGATTCTTCGCCTTTTGGCTCAGAATGACAGCTTTGCAGCAGCCTCCTTTTACAAAACAAAAAGACTATGAATGATTGCACCACAATGTGGGTTGCGTAATATAGAAAAGAGGAGAATTATGGATTATAAGGAAAAAGTAATTTCACTTGCAGAGGCATTAAATCTTGTTAAATCAAATGATATGATAGTAACAGGGTTGGGAGCTTCCGAAGCTCAGCTTTTTATGAATAATATTCATACAATAGCAGATCGGGTTAAGAATGTTACGATTACAAATTGTTTATCAATGTCTACAGGCGAATTCTTAAAGGAAGAATATAAAGAATCTTTTAATGTCGATGGATGGTTCTACTCTCCCCAATTGAGAAAATCAGTTAAGAATGGTAATATTGCATATATACCAAATCATTTACATTTGGCTGGTATAAAGAGACTTGCACATGTAAAACCGAATATTTATGTTGGCAGTGCAACTATGCCGGATAAACACGGATTTATTTCTTTGTCATGCAGTAATACATATGAGAGACGTATGATTGATGAAGCTGATATCGTAATTCTTGAAATTAATCCAAACTATCCAAGAACTTTTGGGGACGTAGAAATCCATTATTCTGAAGTTGACTACTTAGTAGAGACTGATTATCCAGTACCAGCTTTACCAGATGTTAATTCAAGTGAAAAAGATTTTGTTATTGGCAAATATATTGCTGATATGATTCATGATGGAGATTGTATACAGTTAGGTATCGGTGGGATACCAAACGCTGCAACAGCTTCTTTAAAAGATAAAAAGGATCTTGGCGTTCATACAGAAATGATGACTTCCGGTATGGTTGATTTAGTTAACTTAGGCGTTATCAATGGAAGCAAAAAAACATTACATAAAGGTAAAATAGTATGTACATTCGCACTTGGTAATCAAAAGTTATATGATTTTATGAATGACAATCCGTCTGTTCTAGTAATGGATGGCCGTTACGTAAATGACCCAGATACTATTGCAAAGGTTGATAATATGGTATCTATTAATACAACAATTGAAGTGGATTTAACAGGACAATGCTGTTCTGAATCTATCGGACCAGTACAATGGAGTGGTACCGGCGGGCAGGCAGATACAGCAATTGGAGCTCAAAAGGCTAAAAATGGACGTTCATTCATCACTCTTTATTCAACTGCTATGGTTAGAAACCCAGAAACTGGTGAAAAAGAAGAGATATCTAAAATTGTACCTATGTTAAAACAAGGTGCTATTGTTAGCCTATCAAGGAATGATGTAGATTATGTAGTTACAGAATATGGTGTGGCTGCTTTAAGAGGAACAAATACCAGGGAAAGAGTTGAAAGATTAATTGCAATCGCTCATCCTAAATTTAGAGATGAATTAAGAAAGCAAGCTCTTGAATTAGGTTTAATATATGAAAAATAAGATATATGAAAAATAAGAGGCTGTTGCAAAACTGTCATTCTGAGCCCAAAGGGCGAAGAATCTCATTACTGTCATTCTGAGCTCAAAGGCGAAGAATCTCATTTTACAGTAAGATTCCTCCAGCTTATAATTCAGCTTTACTGAATTTGCGCTCAGAATTATCATGCTATTATGAACGAAAGGGATTCTTCGCGAATTCAACTTCGTTGAATTTTTGCTCAGAATGACACTCTTTCATGGCAATGACATTGTTATTTTGCAGCTGCCCCTATAATTCAAATACTGGGGAGTATTTGATGTACTATAAAAAACGAAAAGGAGGAAAACAATTGTCTTATTTAGAGTATAAAGGTAAAAAAGTGTATTATGAGACTTATGGACAGGGTAAACCTTTAATCCTTCTCAATGGAATTATGATGTCCACAGCAAGCTGGGGAATCTTTATTGATGCATTTTCAAAAAATAATCAGCTTATACTCCTTGATTTCCTTGATCAAGGAAGAAGTGATAAAATGGAAGGCATATCCTATACACAGGATGAACAAGTAGAAGTTTTAAAAGCCTTATTGGAAAATATAAATATTAGTAAAATAAACATTGTAGGTATCTCTTATGGCGGAGAAGTTGCATTAGGATTTTCTGTGAAATATCAGCAATATATTGAAAAATTAATTCTATTTAATACAACTGCAAAGACATCATCCTGGCTTAGAGATATTGGAACTGGTTGGAACAGAAGTGCTAATGATGCATTAGATTACTATTGCACAACTATTCCAGTAATATATTCACCACGGTTTTATAATGAAAAGAGCGAATGGATGGATAAAAGAAAGACATTGTTAACAGAAAATGTATTTAATCAAAAGCCATTCATGGATTCTATGGTACGACTTACAGACAGTGCAGAGCAACATAATGTTGTTGATAAGTTATCTGACATTAAGGTTCCAACTTTAATTGTATGTTGTGAGAATGACTACGTTACACCTATGGCAGAACAAAAACAACTAAATGAACTAATTAAAGGTTCCGAATTGGTTATGCTTCCAAACACAGGGCATGCTTCCATGTATGAAAGACCTGCTGTTTTTGCCAGCCTTGTATTAGGATATATTAATTTAGAACAGACAGAATTTATAATTTGATAATAAAGCTTATGTATTTGCCATTACTATGAAAGTATACCGTTAAAGATTGGGATGAATCGATTGAGTTTTTTGTAATGTGTTCATCATTACTGTGAAAGTGTGTCATTCTGAACGAAAATTCAACGAAGTTGAATTCGCGAAGAATCCCTTTCGTTGTGATACTATTTAGCGTTATAATTCTGAGTGCACATTCAGCAAAGCCGAATTAGGCGAAGAATCTCAGATATCATAGATTATTTACAGAAATGTATTACAGTTCAGCTTATGGCATCCAGGCCGAATTGTAGCAGAAATACCATAAAGTTATATATGTAATATCATTTGTCTTTGACTAATTACTATTACTGTATTAGAATAATTATAAGAATATTACAGTAACAATCATGAACTTATGCTTTATAATAATAAAAGAATGAGTTCGTGATTGTTACCTCCCCGTGGTAGGAAACGTCATGAGGTGAAATTTAATATTAATCTACCGTTAAGAAAGGGAGAATTATTTTATGGCATCGTATCATAAAGAATTAAAGTATAGTTTAGTAACTAGAATGTTACATCCTAATAATGAATCTATTTCCAGTATTTCAAAAGAAACAGGTATACCCAAAAGTACTTTATCTGAATGGAAGAAGAAAGCACTGGAAAATAGAAATACAGAGATGGATGGAATTGTAAATATGCCAAAGACCAAGAGAGGACAGGCTACTCTTGAAAAAATTTGTCTGGCAGCAGAAACACTTTTTTATCAGAAAGGCTACAATAATACTTCAATAGTGGATATTACAAATTTATCTGGTATTGGATTAGGTACTTTTTATATTTATTTTAAAGATAAATACCTGCTTTACAAATATCTTCTACTTAGGTACAGTCATCTGATTCGTAAAGAAATCAGAGATGCTACTGCAGGATTAGATAGCAGGATTGAAAAGGAAAGAGTAGGTCTTAGAACCTTCCTAAAATTCATTAGAGATAATAAACATGCATACAATATTATATGGGAATCATTGTATATTGATAAAAACCTGTTTATCAGTTACTATGATACATTTGCTGAAAGATATTCTAGTGGTATTGTTGAAGCACAAGAAAATGGTGAAGTAGAAGACTACGATCCAATGGTCGTTAGTTATTTTCTAATGGGTGTATCAAACTTTATCGGTTTGAAGTATGTAATGTTTGATGAAGAAAACATGGATTTTGACAAAGTGGTAGATCAGGTCGTTGATATACTTGTTAATGGCATGTTTAAAAAGTAGCAGAAGTAGTAGAATATGAAAGAGACTATCAGTATGACTAGCCATGTATTAATGGTCTCTTTTATATAAAGTAAATTTCACAAGTAAAATAGCACAAAGTAAAACGACCGCGAGGGGGAGCCATGCGGTCGTTTCGATGAGGGGAGTATAAATAATTAATAAGGGGTTATATAGTGTGTAACAAGAGTCTAAAGAGACAACTTGCTAACACAACTATATTATAATACAGAAATATTTAGATTGCAATAAAAATATCATAAAAGTTTTAAAAAAAGTGATGGTATTTTTATGAAAAATTTGATTCTGTTTGTTCAGATTGCTCCTAAAACTTACTTTCTGGTATCTGTTTCTATAGATTCCATGTTGAATGTAATTAAATATATGCCATACTTTTTGACTTTATGTTAATTTTTCATAAATTAAATGATATGCTAATATAATATATTTTTATCACCTTTTTACATTATAAAAATATCCTATTAAATATATGAAGTTCTAAATGTATTAAAGTTCCAAGTATATTGAAGTCTCAAGTGCATTGAAGTTCCAAGTGTATTGAAGTTCCAAGCATATTGAAGTTCCAAGCATATTGAAGTTGCAAATGTGTTGAAGTTCTAAATATGCTGTTAGTTCCGAATGTATTGAAGTTCTAAATATATTGTTAGTTCCGAATGTATTGAAGTTCTAAATATATTGTTAGTTCCGAATGTATTG
>CALDJN010000110.1 GCA_937901695.1 uncultured Anaerocolumna sp. | reverse complement strand
GAGAGATGGCGAATGCATTCTCTGAGCTGAATGATCCGCTGGATCAGAGACAGCGTTTTGAAGCACAGGAAGCCCTGAGAGCTGCCGGTGATGAAGAAGCCAACCAGATGGATGAGGATTTCCTGAATGCGTTAGAATATGGAATGCCTCCAACCGGCGGGATTGGAATTGGAATTGACCGTTTCGTTATGTTACTTACCAATTCGATGGCAATCCGGGATGTATTATTATTCCCGACGATGAAATCGCTCGATAAATAAATCCAGTGTTTGCAAGGGTTTCGGGATTCGAGAAAGAGATTTGACCAATTTTTGACCAAGAAATTTGATAGTCATAAGTAGAAATAAGTAACAATAAGCAATATGGTTATTGGAATTCAATTTAATAAAATAGCACTACCGAGAGGACATTTTCTAAAGAAATTTAGGAAATGTCCTCTTTTTGCGTTATGGGAAAATAGTCAAATTAAAAGAAAAGGATGATGATACGATGAATAATGAAAAGAAGAAAGTAAATATGAACAAATTTGTTCGTTATGCTGAGGGAGCAAAGATCTATGGAATGGGCTTATCAAAATTCCAGCAATTAGCAAAGGATGCAAAGGCATGTTACAAGGTTGGACAATTGGTATTGGTGAACACGGAAATCATCGATGAGTATTTGGAATTATTTCATATTGTGGATGATGAATTTTATAAATAGGAGGTTTAAGGATTGGCAGATTATTTACAATCAACTATTAGAGGATATCTATTAAAAGAAATTGAAATGTGTACTCGTTTTGAAAGACCTTCTATATTAGCAAAATCACTCAGCATTGATGAAGATGAGCTAAAATCCATAGCTTTAGCAGCAGGAGCATTGTATGAGTTGCCACGAATAACATTGATAAATAAAGAAAGGATGCAAAGATACATGAAACATTTATACAGAGTACCTGAAACTTCAAAAGTGGTAAAAAAAGAATTTGTAAGAATTGGTGAAGGCTCTATTACTTACAGTATTGGAAGACATCGATTTATTGAAATGGCAAGAGCAGCAGGGGCTGTATATAAAATCAATGAAGGAACTGGAGGGACAGTGCTTGTAAATTTAGAGATATTTGATCAGTACATGGAGCAGTTCAAGGAAGAGCCAGTTCCTATGAAAAATTCATTATGGAAAGCTGAGGAGGTGAAGTAAGTGGCATATTCCTATAAATGCTATTCAGATACGAAAGATGTTATGAAAAAGTATGTGAATGCTGCCGAAGCATCTGTTATATACAGCCTTGGTAAAACAAGAATAATGGCTTTGGCAAAGGAAGCAAATGCAGTATATAAGGTGGGAAATTCAGCGTTAATCAATACTGAGATATTTGAAGCTTATCTTGAAAAATTCAGAGAGCCGTCAAGACCTTTGCCAAAGCATGTATATGAGAAATATGCGAAATCAGAAGAAACACCAAAAACTGGTGCAAATTAGTGAAAATACACCAATGTAGTTTCTATCGCAAAAGCATTATTCACGGTAGAATGAGTACATTCCAAGCGAGAGTTTGGATAACAATTGAATACAGTTACAAAATCGTAAATGAATAATACGACAAGAGAGAAATCTCAAGGAGTAGAATTCCGGGGTATCCGCCTGGAGGATTCAAGACCACTGTAATCATATTAGTAGTTTGAAGGATCGAAAGATGAAGAACGAGATGCAGGGAACAAATCTGGTAAAAGGATTTTCGGATATTGCGGAAGGATAATAACCCATGAAGGTCGAGAGGTTCGACCTTATCCTCGAAACGGCAATAGAGGAGATAGTGTTACCGCAAGGTAAGGCGTCATGAATGCGTAAGCAGCTCTTTTGTAACTCCACGGAATAATCCAATTGTACGGGGGAGGGACTTGAAACAGTCAACGTACATCTTACATGGCAGAAAGCTATGAAAGAATTGGAGGATGCAAAATGATACTTAAAGTTATTATCACAGGAATTGTACTATATTTACCAGTATTTTTTTCTTTGGCAAAGTCAGCAGGCAATGCCGACCGAAGGCTAGAAGAACTTCATGATGCGTTTTTCTTAAGGGAGGAACGCAATGGGAAGACAAGTCAAGAAAGTCAGTAAGCTAGTAAAAAAAGAGAAAAAGCTGGAGAGAGACATTCATGAATGTATGAAGTGCCATTATTTTTGGGGAAATGACAATCGTTGTATAACGAGTAATTGTGTTAAGAAAGAAAAACCCAAAAAGGCAGAAGAAACAGAATGTACCAATTGTCCATATAAGCAGAATGAAGGATATTGCTTCCCTTGCATGAAAAAGCTGCTTAATAAGAAAGAGGATAAAGATGTGGAACATTAAAAAACTAATGAACAGGAGGAAATCACAGATGAACTTAAATAAGTTAGAAGTTATTGGCATCGACCACGGATGGTCAATGATGAAAACCGTATCGCAGGTATTCATTACCGGAGCGAGACAAATTAAAACAGAGCCGGCAGTATACGATGAAGTATTGGAGCTTGATGGCAAGTATTACAAGATTGGAACACAGCGTCAGGAAGTAAAAGATACCAAGACAGAAGATGAATCATTTCTGATTCTTACCTATGCAGCGATTGCAAAGGAGTTACGAAGAAGAGGAAAAACAGATGCAGACATTTTCTTAGCGGTTGGCTTGCCACTTACACGATTCGGTAATGAGAAAGCAGATTTTGTAAAATATCTTACGGAAAGAAGAGAAGTGAACTTCTGTTATGAAGGTGTTTTATATAGCATCAGAATAGCGAATGCGGCGGTATTTCCACAGTGCTATGCAGCGGTTGCTGATAGAATTGTTGGATTTAAAAAGAAGACATTGATTGTTGACATTGGTTCTTGGACAATTGACATCATGCCAGTCATCAATAAATCACCGGATGAGTCAAATTGCATTACAATTCCCAAAGGATTAATTACCTGTATGCGCTCTATCAATGAGAAGTGTGTCAGATTATTCAATGGAGAGATTGATGAGACAGAATTACAGAATATGATGCGTTATGGTAAGGAATATGCAAAAGACGAGGAATATTACGAAGTGGCAAGAGAGGAAATCGAAGCCTTTGCAGAGAGAGTATATAATTCCATCCGAGAGTTTGGATATAATCTCAAAACAACACCGATTATCTTCGTAGGTGGTGGAGCAGTAGTAATGAAGAATTACGGTGGCTATGATCAGAAAAATATTGATTATATTCTTGATATCAAAGCAAATGCAAGAGGTTATGAACAGTTAGCGGAAATTGGTTTAAGACATATGCAAAAGAAAGCGTAGGTGATAGGAATGGGAAAAGAAAACCTGGTATGCAATACCATAAGGCTGAATATGAATATTCCTCAACATGTCAAAATCAATGAGATTTTATGTAGCATAAATAAGGATATCTGCAAATCAAAAAACCAATTCATTATAGATGCAATTGAATTCTATGTTGAATATTACGGAAAAGAAATGCTGGTAAAGGAAGAAAAAGATATTCAGTATGTAACAAAGGAAGAGATAGATGCTATTAAGCAGGATTTGATGGAAGCCGCTATGACGGAAGCAAGAAATGAAGTCATTCGTGTACTTGGTACTGCAATAGCGGGAAGAGGAATAGTTCAGATAGCACCGGCGGTAGCAGAATCAGAGGATAACGAGGAACAGAAAGAGCTTGTCGATGATGAGGTTTTATCAGGACTTGCATCAGGATGGATGGCTCAGGATATGTAGACGGGAGGAAAGTATCATGATTAGAAGATTTTTTGTCGGAGTAGGAAGTTTATTTTTAGCAATATTAAAAGGAATTCTTTGAATAGTGCTTGGTATTTTGAAACTTATTTTAGCACTGGCGAAAATCTTCCTTCTGCTGTTTGGAATGATTGCCAGATTATTCTTGGCATTTGTCAGAGCAGGAACACCATAGAGTCTGTGAGAGGAGGTGAGCATATGTTTAGATATTTCGCTACTTATAAGAAAAACAGACGACTTATGAAGTATTTCTTTTGACTGAAGAAATTAATGGTATGATGAAGGGAGAATGAAATGCACAGAATACGGGACAGTCCGGTAGGGCGTCCCGTGCAAGAATAATATAAATGTTCACATAGAAGTAAGAGTGGACAGGCACGGAACGCAAGCCTATCCCTCTTACGGAAAGGGATAGGTGGTACGGATGAAAAAGACAGTGATATTACTTTTATCTGTAGTTATTTTAGTAACTGCTGGATGCGGCAGTAAGAAAAAGGATGATGTAACAAGTATTGATGTCACGGAAGCTTCATTAGAGAAGACTTCTGAGATAGATACCATTGAAGAGGTTGAAATAGAGGATACTGAAGCAACAGAGACAGATAATAAGAAAGAAGAGAATGCTCAATCCGTAAATGAGGATTCAGACAATAATGTTCCAAAGCAGACGGAAAACAAGACACAGACAACCAGTAAAGATAGTTCGAATACACAGAATCAGGATAGTAGCCAAGAAGTTCCGCAACAACAAAATAAGTCAGATTCGAAAGAAACAGATTCAAACCTAGAACCTGAGAAATCGGAACCTAAACCAGAGCATGAACCAGAAGCAAAACCGGAGCCTGAACCAAAGACTATCAGTTACAGCCCTGAAAATGTAGTAGCACTGGCCACTGCAAAGACAAAGGCTGCTGGCAAAATCCTTTTGACAGAGAATCTGGATAAACTTTTGGCGAATGGACAAATCACACAGGACGAATACAATGAGTATTATCCTTATGATGGAGCAGGATATTATAGCGTATTTGTGGACACTAACATGGCAGAAGCAAGAAGTGTATCTGGTACAACAAGCTTTCATAGTGAGGACGAAATTGCACAGTATATTGCAGATATGCTGGTTCTTGAAAACGGACCGTACTTACTAATTGAGTACGCTGGAACTTATGATTACTACGGAAAACAGTGTTACGAATTCCGTTGCTACAGAGCATGACAACACAATAGAGTAAATGAAATGACAGGTTAAAGCCAAATAACTTTAGCCTGTTTTTTTGTACTCAAAAATATCGAATATAGGAGGAAACAATCTTATGAAACAGAAATGGAAGCGATTTATGGCAGGATTCCTTGCCATATTGACCATGTTTTCTGCTTTGTTCACAAATGGTACAACTGCTTTTGCAGCAAGTGCCAGTGCCAAGATTTCATTTTGGTATGCTTCAACTAAAGATTCTGGTGAAGTAAGTGAATTAAAGGCGGGTTATAATCATGGTAAAGTTTTATATGCTATGATTGATGGTCATACCGGATATTGTATGAATTTCGGATTGTCGGCAGACGGTGGTCAGTTGATGAACAGTTACGAGAATTCAAGCACCAGTATGACAGCACAACAGGAAAAGTATTTGTCCTATTGCCTCTATTATGGTTTTAGTACAACTAATGTAGAAGCGCCAAGTAATGACCAGGCAAATGCTTATATTGCAACACAGGCAATGGTATGGATTATTGAAAAGGGAATTTTTGGAACAGCAAGTGCGGATTCTGCAGCAAGAAAGCTGTGTACGACAGCACCGGATTCAACAGCGAATTAAAGTGGAATGAGAGCAACCAGAGATTTGAAAAAACTTTCACAGATAGTAATGGAACACTTGGCAGCTACAATTTTTCTTTAGATGGATATAGCGTAGATAAGAGTGGTAATTCCATGACAGTTTATTCAAAGTCAGTGAATACTACTGCAACCACCGGAACGTTCAGCTCTAACACAGGTGCTGTGACGGTTGATGACAGCTGTGTGTTTTGGCTTACTGGGAAAAACGGATATCAGGAATTTGTTTCTGAGGTTCCAAATGCCGATCCTTTATCTGCCTATATGAAAGTAAAGACAGAGAATATCGGCTATGGTGAGATTACCAAAACAGACGAATCCAGTGGGGTTAAGCTAAAGGGCGCAGTCTACGGAATCTACTCAGACAGCGGATGCACAAATAAAGTGCAGGAGATGACAACAGATGCGAACGGATATGCAAAGTCCGCAGCTCTTGTAGCAGGCACTTTTTATGTGAAAGAAATCAAAGCACCGAAGGGATATGTGTTATCCGGCAAGGTTCATACCTTGACCGTTAAGGCAGGAAAGACAACTGGAATCTCTGCAACTGATAAGGAACAGCTTGGTGCGATTACTGTTACAAAGCAGGGTGAGGTTCTTGTGGGATGGAACGGCAGCAACTTCAATTATGAGACTAAGAATCTTTCGGGAGCAACTTTTCAGATTACTGCAGGTGCAGATATCTATAAAGCGGATGGAAGCAAAGTCTATAACAAAGGTGATATGGTAAAAGAAGCCGTGACTACAGGATCTGATGGAAAAGTAGTTGTAACTGATTTACACCTTGGAACTTACGTGGTAACAGAGATTGGAACGATTGACGGTTACACCATCAATACGACTCCACAGACAGTCAAAATCGAATACAAGGATCAGACTGTAGATGTGCAGTATGAAGCAACCAGTATTTATAACACCAGACAGAAAGCAACTGTATCTGTTGTAAAGAAGGATTCTGATACAGATAATCCTTTGGATGGTGGAAAATATACACTTTATGCTGGAAACGACATCAAGAATTACGCAGGTCAGGTAATCATGACAAAAGGAACTGCAATTCAGACAGTAACTACAGGAGAAGACGGGGGAGCTGCTTATACGGTAGACCTTCCAATCGCCAACGGATACTATATCACAGAAACACAGGCACCATATGCCTATACCAGAAATCAGAGTGATTCATATAGTTTCACTTTCAGTTATCTGTCAAGCACAACACCAACAGCATCATTTAGCCACACATTTAAGAATGACAGAACAACAGCCAAGATTCATCTCTACAAAGTAGATAAAGAAACCGGCATTGCTGTTCCACAGGGGGATGCAAAGTTAGAGGGTGCGGTTTACGGATTATATGCAAGAAATGATATTGTGCATCCGGACGGAGCAACTGGAGTCATTTTCAAGGCAGGAGATCTGGTAGCAACACTTACAACCGATGCAAATGGTGAAGCAGAAGTAAAGAATCTGTATCTCGGCAATTACTATGTGAAAGAAATTTCTCCATCAGAAGGATATCTTTTAGACGAGGAAGAGCATGATGTTGTCTGCGATTATGAAAATGACCTTGTAGCAGAGGTATCCAGAAGCACAAAGTCAGCAGAGCAGGTTATCAAGCAGCCATTCCAGTTAATCACAGTATCAGATAACGGGCATGATACAGAAGCACCATTATTATCCGGCGCAGGATTCACAGCATATCTGAAATCTTCCTTAACAGTAAAAGAAGATGGAAGTTATGATTTTGACAGTGCAAAGAAAGTAATCATTGAAACCAATGGTGAAACAACTCTTTTCACAGACGAAAAGGGACATCTTGTAACACAGCCTATCCCTTATGGAACTTATGTGGTAATTGAGACAGTTACACCTCACAACATGGAAACAATAAAACCATTTGAAGTAAAGATTGTTGAGAATCACCCAACAGAGCCACAGGTATGGAGAGTATTTATTGACCGTGAGTTTACTGCAAAATTACGTGTAATTAAGCAGGATTCCAAGACCGGTCAGACGGTCCTCGTACCAAATGCAGTATTTAAGATTTATAACCTTGATAAGAAGGAATATGTAGAACAGATCACAACTTACCCAACAAAGGTAAAACACACCACATTCGCAACGGATGATGATGGAGATTTGATTCTTCCAGAAGCCTTGAAATTAGGCAACTATCGAATTGAAGAAATTGCTGCTCCAAACGGATATGTGGTAAATACCACTTATATCACAGTTGCAGTAGATAGTGATACTGCTTATCAGGTAGATCCAGACACTTATGAAGCTATTATTGATGTGACTTATCAGGATGCTCCGGCAGTAGGAGAGCTTACCGTAGAGAAAAAAGGTGAAGTCATTGATTCTTATGCAGGCGGTCTCTTTGCTTCTTCAGAAGATAAAGAATTTATCTATAAAGAAGGAAACCTTGCAGGTGCAGAGTTTGAAGTCTACGCAGCAGAAGATATTT
>CALDJN010000109.1 GCA_937901695.1 uncultured Anaerocolumna sp. | reverse complement strand
GAATGATAATATTGATTCTGAATTTGCCCATGGCTTTTTTTCTATTGCCGGCAAATTCAGAATCAATATTATCATTCATCCATCCATCTGCCTTTGCCTGATACAGGGAATAAGAATTTAACCAGTTAATGGCAGGGAAATGTCTCGCATAAGAAAGAGCGTAGTCTAGTCCCCAGAATACTTTTACTATTCTTAAAGTTGACTGAGTTACTGGTTCTGATATATCACCACCTGGAGGTGAAACAGCTCCAATTACCGTTACTGCACCTTCTCTGTTGTCATTACCATAACATATTACCTTACCAGCTCTTTCATAAAAGCTTGCAATACGGGAAGCCAGATAAGCTGGGAAGCCTTCATCACCTGGCATTTCTTCCAGACGACCGGACATTTCTCTTAATGCTTCTGCCCATCTGGAGGTAGAGTCTGCCATAAGTGCTACGGAATAACCCATATCACGATAATATTCTGCAATAGTGATACCTGTATAGATTGATGCTTCACGGGCTGCAACGGGCATATTGGAAGTATTGGCAATCAGAACTGTTCTTTTCATTAGAGATTCCCCTGTATTTGGATCAATGATTTCAGGGAATTCCATTAATACATCAGTCATTTCATTTCCACGTTCTCCACAGCCTATATAAACAACGATTTGTGCATCAGCCCA
The DNA here is from genome assembly GCA_937901695.1 of uncultured Anaerocolumna sp. Lineage (GTDB taxonomy): Bacteria > Bacillota > Clostridia > Lachnospirales > Lachnospiraceae > Anaerocolumna. The sequence continues at coordinate 5,244 of CALDJN010000109.1, read as the reverse complement.
CTTGGCAAGTTGATGCTGTATTACTGTTTTTCCGGAACCGAAAGGTCCAGGAATAGCAGCGGTACCACCTTTTGTTACAGGGAAAAAGGTATCAATAACTCTTTGTCCTGTTAATAGAGGAATGTTTGGATCCAATTTTCTTTCAAATCCTCTTCCCTTACGAACCGGCCATTTCTGCATCATTTGCAGATTAGTTTTATTATCCAGTGTACAGATAGTATCTACTACTGTATATTCACCGGCTTTTATATCTGTTACCGTTCCTGATATTCCAAAAGAAACCATAATTTTGTGCAATACAAGAGGAGTTTCTTGTACAGTTCCAATAACATCTCCTTGTGCTACTGTATCACCTACTTTAACGGTAGGTGTAAAATTCCACTTTTTCTCACGATTTAGGCTTGGAACATCAACACCTTTTGTTAAGAAGTCACCAGCAACAGCCTGTAATGGTTCCAAAGGTCTTTGTATTCCATCAAACATGGCTTCCAATAACCCTGGTCCTAATTCTACAGAAAGCGGTTCTCCTACTGAAACAACAGGATCTCCAGGTCCTATTCCAGTCGTATCTTCATATACCTGTATAGAAGCTTTATCGCCTCTCATTTCTATTATTTCACCGATGAGTTTTTCATCGGAAACCTGAACAACGTCGTATACGTTTGCTTCATCCATTCCCTCTGCAACAACTAAGGGTCCGGATACCTTTACTATTTTTCCTACTTTCAAGATAAGCCTCTCCTTCTATAATATATTTGTACCTATGGCCTTCTCTACATATTCATTGATTCTATCCATACCTATATTCAAAGTGCCCTGATTGCTAGGTATGAGAATTATTGCAGGGATTGCCTCTTTGTCATAACGTGATAGTGTATCTGGTATTAGACTGGCAATTTGTTCCGTAATGAATATAATACCATAGTTGTTATGTGCAAGGGTATCAACTGTTTTTCGTGCTTCTTCTTTATTGTATACGGTATAAACATCAATTCCCAATGCTTTAAAAGCAAGTATGGAATCTTTATCACCAACAACACCTATTTTATACATATAAATCACGCACCCTTTCCCTTATGGCTTCAGGAGAAATACCATTCGTTTTCGATACCATAATAATTCGCAAATTCTTAATTTCTGTTTCCTTTGCCACTATATATGAGAAAATGGGTTCTGGTCCAAAAGTAATATATTTTGAAGACTTATTTAAATTCATTAAGTAATCATCCATATATTTTTCAAAATCTGTTAAGCGGTTCGTCTTTTCATAGGACTCTAAGCCTTTTAAAAGGCTAGTGCTAATTCTATAATTTTTTAACTTTTGCATCATTTCCTCAACAGAATCATTTATTACAAGTAAAAGACTTTCCTTATCAATATTACCACCGGAAAGAATTACTTCTTCCATGAGGCTTCTATTCCTGCCTTGCTTTTTTAGGCGAATTATAGTTTTTACATTGATAAAATCAATCATGTCTTTTACATAATCAATAAACAACGGAATTTCTGTATCTGCAGCCAGCTGATTTAACTGTTTAAAATAGAATCGATCAAGAATCATATCAATTCTTCCAGGATCTTTGCTTTGTGCAAAATCTTTCAAAACTGCTTCCACTGCTTCTTGATATTCCTTCTTCATTTCATTCAGATTGCCTTCTAAGAACAGTTTTTTTATTTCTTTAAAATCATCTTCTCCAACGGAAAGATATAAATAAGAAAAATCCTCGTTTAACTCTTTTTCTTTAATCATAACTTTTAAATTATGATAATCATATTTCAAAGTTAATAAATCAATCACTTTTTGATCTGCGGAGATTTCTCTCATTAAATGATATACTCTGATTAGCTCATTGGATAAAACTTTTTCATAGTTATAAAAATTCTGCACCTTTGAGGCTTCACTGGCATATTCAGTCTCGCCTAATATTCGAAAGACTTCTTCTATGCTGTCTGAATCAATCATTCTATCGATTTGTGCCCTTGAAAGGAGTCGTTTTTCAAGGACCCTGGTTCTTACAACGCCTTGGGTGAAATCCATTCTATCCATGAAACCACTCCTATTCTTTTTCTTTGAATAATACTTGTGCTATTTTTGTTTCCAAATCCTCTCTTAAAAAATCAATAAGGGTTTCAAAAGAAAAATTAAGCCTTACATTCTTATTCACTACAGCAAAACCGGAATCAATGGTTTCCTCCTCAGACACTTTTAGATTTAATCCAAGGTTTTTGACTAAATCTTTTCGATTTTCAGGTACAATTACTACTTCTTCACCTGTTAAATCTAAAGTACTGATTTGATTTTTTATAAATTCTGAATATTCTTTATCATCCAGATTTATAAGTTTTTCCTTTGCCAATAAGAAAACCTTATCGATTACTTCTTGTTTTGCTTTTAAAATTTCATCTCTTACCTTTAAATCAGCATTAGATTGAATTCTGTTTTTAATCACTTCAGCTTCTTTTTCTGCTTTTTCTATGATTCTACTTTTTTCCTCCAATGCCAGTTTAACTTGTCCATTCACTATTTCTTCTTTTTTACTATCAGCCTCTTTCCGCATTGCATCTGCTTGAGACTGGGCATCCAATTTTATTTTTTGGATTAGATTATCTAAATTTGACATAAGTTCACATCCTTAAATTTTGTTGATAAGGTCTAGAATTTAACTGCGTTTAATAATATTAATGAAATAACGAAGGACAAAAGTGCGTAAGTTTCAACCATAACTGCATATATAATACCTTTTGTTGATTGTGCTTCATTTTTAGCAAGTAATGTAATACCTGTTGCTGCTACTCTTGCCTGAGAAATAGCTGATTTCCATCCAACAAAAGCAACTGGAAGACAAGATATAAGAACATAAAATCCATGAGCTAAAGTCATATCTGGTGAAAGCTGTCCTAAAGCCAAAAGTCCAATAACAAAGCCGTAAAGTCCCTGAGTACCTGGTAGCAATTGTAGTACTAAAGACTTACCGAACTTTTCAGGTTCTTCAACCATCAAACCGGAAGCAGCTTCACCTACCATACCAACACCTCTTGCTGAACCAAATCCTGATAATATTACAGCTAATGCAGCTCCTATAGCACCAAATGCTACTCCACTATAATTCATAAAAAATTCTGAAAAAGACATAAATATTTCCTCCTAATCATTTTGAGTTTTTAATTTTTTATCTTTAAAGATTATAAACTAGTGAATTACTCTTATAAATTCTAATCCTAATTAGATTTTTAATTTATAATCTTTAAGTTTATTTTTTGCTTTAAACTTCATCGAATAAGTTTATTCTTTTATTTTATAAGTTCAAGCCAATAAGATTAATCTTTTAGATTGGTATATTTTGGCTTGCTTTGAAGCAATTTAAATGCCTTTCCTCCACCTTCATAGAATTTACCAAAAAACTCTACATAGGTAAGCCGGATGGAATGAACATAGCCACTAAGCACACTTAAGAATATATTAAAGGAATGTCCAACTGCAAATACTATAATTCCTCCAATTATTCCAATGATACCCATACCAAATAGCATTTTAGCCATCATATTAATTGCAGAAGCTATAAATGCACCTGAAAGACCAAGAGCCATTAATCTGGAATAAGATACAAAATCACTTACATAGCTTGAGATTCCATATAAACTATAGAGTCCTCCGCCAAGTTTGCCACCTATACTTTTAGAACTTCTGCCTCCTGTTAATACGATTCCTACCATACCAATAGTCATAATTACGGTAGAAACAGTCTGAACGCTATCCGATATGGTGCCAGTTACTGTTAAAAGGAGAAGAATTCCACCTATCAGTGCCATATACCAAAAACCTACATCATATAGTGCATCTAAAGGTTTCCCATCTCTTATACACAGGTATGCATGTATTCCCAAAGCAGCAAATACATGAATGATACCAAATATAATTGATACAACAAGTAAAAGATTATAATCTTTTGCAACATCAATTAATGCCGGCATAGGTATAATGCCTCCAAAGAAAGAACCATATATTAAGCCCCAGACAATTGTTGCTATACTTCCATAAAAATAAAATAATATATTCTTTCTTTGTTCTTTGGAAAGATTAAAAGTTTTAAGAGCAATTGCTGTTCCCAGGAACAATAATAAACCATAGCCCATATCCCCTATCATCATACCAAAAAAGAATATATAAAATGGTGTAAATAAAGGTGTTGGATCGATTTCATTATACTTTGGAAGCGCATACATACTGGTTAATGTCTCATATGGTCCGGATAATTTTGAATTCTTCAATAAGATAGGTACTTCCATATCATCTTTATCAACTTCCTCTGTTTCCATATAAAAAACATTATTTAAATTCTTTTTCACTATGTCTGTAAATTCACTTACCAAATCTGTTGGAACAAATCCTTCAATAATATTCACATTTCCTGCCATTAAGAAATTTTCCGAGGAAGCTATTCTTAGCTTGTAGCTCGTATAGTAATCATATAGCAGTTCAATATCTGGCAGATACTTAGCAAATTCAGTCAGTTGTTTTCTACAATTGCTTTCATCCTCTTCAATTAATTTCATTCTGTTTTGAATATTATCTAATTCTTTAACAGGTGTATCTTTTATACCTAATTTTATTTCTGTAAATCCATGATTTCTAAGAATTTCCATAGTGGAATCTGCTTCCTCTTTTGCTGAAATAGCAATAATATACGCAGAACCCTTTTCTTCACTTATTACTTCGTAGTAGGTATACTGTGTATCTAATAACTCCTTCTCCATGCCGTTCCTGAAATTACTGGGTATGGTCCCCATAAAGGTTATGCATAGTTTCGTGGAGCTTAGTTCACTGACACCTACATCTAGATTAATCCATGGTTTCAGTTCATTTATTGATGAATTTAATTTTTCCTTTTCCATCTTTAACGTTTCCATGGTGGAACCTATTTCTTTTAGTTTTTCATATATAGGTTCATATTTAAAACTTTTAGCTCTCTCTTCCAGTTCTGTAAACTCTAGAAGTTCCTTTCCTTCTTTCATAGCTTTTAATCCGGTTGCTCTAGTGTCATATTTGTATAGCTTATCAATTCCATATTTTACTTTTGTTATCTCTTCATCTACCCTAACTATGTTTTCAGGAACTTTTCCATTAGCCAGTCCCATTTCCGCATAATCTGATTTTTCTTTTAAATCCAGGAAATGAACATAGTTGAATTTTTGGAGTTCATGAAGAAGATTATCTTTATCTGATTCAAAGACAAAGAGGCTGAA
>CALDJN010000108.1 GCA_937901695.1 uncultured Anaerocolumna sp. | reverse complement strand
ATAAAGGAGCGAGAATTATGTTTAAGAAAAAGGGAATAACCCCCTGCTCAGAAATGGGAATTATTTTAAATTATTTTGAAGACACATTAAATGGAGTTGAAGGAGTATGCCCATGTACAAATCATCCCATGCATAAAAAAGTGATTAATCAGTTTGAAAAACTTATGGATAATGAAAAGCGAATGTCAGTTGCTGCAAAAGAAATACTGCAGATTACTAACTCTATTAGTTCTTTTGATGTGGGAATGTCCCACATTTCAGGACAATTGATGAAATTTGCTGAAGAAATGGCTATTCTTAGTGAATCCAACCTAGCCATAGTAGAAGAGACCACAGCAACTATGAATCAGGTTACAGAAACAATTGATAATACAACCGGTACTTTAGAAACACTATCCAATGAATCAAATGAGCTGGCAGAAAGAAATAATGAAAGCAAAGATTTATTAAATGAAGTTGTTCATTTAAAGGAAAATGTAATTGATGATACGGGTATTATGAGCCACAAGATAGAGCAATTAGTTGATTTAGCAACAGAAGTAGGCAAAATTGTGGATAGCGTACAAGGGATTGCCAATCAAACAAATTTACTGGCATTAAACGCAGCTATCGAAGCAGCAAGAGCAGGCGAACACGGAAAAGGTTTTGCTGTTGTTGCCGAGGAAGTCCGCAAATTATCGGAAGATACCAAAATGAATTTAGATGGAATGAAAAGCTTTGTAGAACACATTTATAATGCATCACGAGAAGGTAAGGAAAGTATGCATCGAGCATTGGAATCTACTAATCAGATGAGCACTAAAATAGATGTAGTTTCACAAACGGTGGGAAGCAATATAGAAATGCTTCATGGTGTAGTTACCAGCGTTGAGGAAATATATGATAGAATGCAAGGTATTAAGATTGCAGCGAATGAAATAAATAAGGCAATGGAAACTTCCAGCATTGATGCTGAAAAATTAAGCCAAATGACGGAAAATATTCATAACGATGCCATCGAGAGCGTTAAATATGCTAAAAACATTGCTGAAATAGATGATAAATTATCAGCAGTGGTGGGCGAATTATATAATAACTTAAAAGGCGGAAAACATGCAGTAACCAATGAAGAACTTTCCAATGTTATAAGTAAGGCATCCAAAGCTCATATAGAATGGCTTGACAAGCTAAAAGAAATGAAAGATACTATGGAAATACTTCCATTACAGACCAATCCAAGCAAGTGCGCTTTTGGTCACTTTTACCATGCTTTAGCAGTGGATCATCCAGCTTTAAAATCTGATTGGGATAAAATAGATGGATTACATAACAGCTTCCATAGACTAGGAGATTCCATGATGGAAGCAATTGAGGAAAACAGAAAGAGTGATATAGAAAGAATATATGAGGAAGCTGCTGCCATTTCTAAAAATATGTTAGCTTTATTAAGTAAGATTAATGAGGAGATTAAAGAATTAACAAAGAAGGGAATTAATATTTTCAAATAGAATATGTATAATACTATCTTTATAAATTAAATGTGTAAGTCAAAGGGGATAAACTTGTCTGTAGGCAAGTTTACCCCCTTACAGAAGTGTTGGGCTTCCCTGTGAGGTTAAAATAGCCCATTTTATTACTATGACAGAGTCTTACATTAATTTAGTAGTTGTAATATGCCATAATATATAACAGGAATAAAAATAGATGGCAGCATGTTTACAACTTTAAACTTATTATTCGTCATCACATTCAGACCTACACAGCCAATTAGCGCATAACCTACAAAACAGACTTGAATAAGTAAGTCACCCACTAAGAAATTGCTTAATAGCCCAGCTAATAAAGCAATAGAGCCCTCATATAGAACAACTGGAATAAAGGCAAACATAACCCCGATTCCAAGACTGGCAGCCAGTACTATACCAACGACAAAGTCAATAATGCTTTTTGTAATAAGAATTTTGTGATCGCCAATCAAACCACTATTAATGGAGCCAATAATAGCCATAGCACCAATACAATATATACTGGAAGCTGTTACAAATCCATTGGTAAACCCTTCAATATGAAATTTACTTTCAATCTTTCCACTAAGTCCGTTCAAACGATCTTCTAATTTTAAAATTTCTCCAAGTAATGTACCAATCGCCAAGCTTACAACTAAAAGAAGTTCTCCTGAACTATGTAATGAACCATCTGAACCCACCTTTATCATATTAGAAACGATACCATTAATGGCTATAATTATAACTGCTATCCCCATGGCATTCTTTATACTTTTATCTATTGACTTTGGTATACCCTTCTTTATTAATAATCCGATAATACCACTAAGCAGTACGGCTACACCGTTAAATAATACTCCAAACATTTGAGCTCCTCCATTATAGCTTTAGTAATTAATTTAATCCTATAAGATGTAAGACACTTCTTCAATTTAAATCATTAAATCGACATAGGAAATATTATATAATATTTTATTGAAAATAACTAGCTATTATTTATAACTCTATGCACTATGTTTACCTTGAACAAAATCCGTTTAAATTGGACAGTGTTGGATATGATTATATCCAATATATAAAGTTAGTTTACTTTTAATCCGGTTCCTTGATTTTTTGAAAAAACAGCTTGCAAAATCAAACGTGGTGATATATAATGGAAATATCTATTAAGGAGGTGCTCTAAATGGCAGGAGGGAAGCGCTTAAACGCTGGAAGAAAAGCAATTTCTAGTAATGAAAAAAAGAATGGCTATACCATTTATCTACCCCAGGAAATGCGTACAGAAATAGAATGTTATGGGAGAGGCACATCCTTTTCTGAAAGATGCTTAAATTTAATTATGAAACAATTAAATTACGAGAAAAAAACTGCGGATACGACAATTCGTATCATTGATTTATTTGCTGGATTAGGAGGCATCAGACTAGGATTCCAACAGGCACTTAACGAGCATGGATATAAATGTGAATGTGTATTTTCTTCGGAAATAAAAGATTACGCTGTAAAGGCATATATGAATTATTTTGGTGATAGTAAAGTCAATGGAGATATAACAAAAATCAAAAGCTCCGATATACCTGATTTTGATTTTTTATTGGCAGGCTTTCCTTGTCAACCATTCTCTTTTGCTGGAAAAGGATTAGGCTTCGAAGATACAAGAGGGACTTTGTTTTTTGAAATAGAACGTATTCTTAGTGAGAAAAAGCCACAGGGATTTTTGCTTGAAAATGTAGAAGGACTTATACAACACAATAATGGAGAAACACTTGCTACAATAATAAATCATTTAAACAAGTTAGAGTACAAGGTAAATTATGCACTATTAGATTCAAAGGACTTCGGAATGGCTCAAAGTCGACGTAGAGTATACATTGTTGGAACGAAAGAAAGAAAGATTAACCTAGATAATTTTCCTATATCTCATGCTGTGCTTGGAGATATCCTTGAGATGGGCTTACCAACAGTCAATAGTAGATTCACTAAGCACTTGTTTAGTCATTATAGCATTGAACAGGTTATAGGTAAATCTATAAAAGATAAGCGTGGAGGAAGTAACAACATACACTCATGGGATATCGGGCTAAAAGGCGAAACAACCAAAACTCAGAGATTACTACTTAATAAGCTTTTATGCGAAAGGCGTAAAAAGAAGTGGGCAGAAGAAATTGGTATTGATTGGATGGATGGAATGCCACTAACATATGAACAAATCAAAACCTTTTCTGATATACCAAACTTGCAAGAAGAATTGAACATTCTTACTCAAAAAGGATATTTAACATTAGAGCATCCTCGTAAGCTTGAGAACAAAAAACGTATTCCCGATGTAACAAAGCCATTGGGTTATAATATAGTAGCAGGAAAATTGTCATTTGAATTTACTAAAATATTGAATCCAAATGAATTATCGCCCACCTTAGTAGCAATGGATGTAGCGCATCTTGGAGTTGCCGATGGAAGCGGAATCAGAAGACTCACTATTAGAGAAGCACAAAGATTATGTGGTTATCCAGAAGATTATGACCTATCAATAGTGAAGGAAAAGGAGGCTTTTGATTTACTTGGTAACACTGTATGTGTTCCTGTAATTAAAGCAATTGCTATGCGCATCTGCGATACCATATCAGTAACCAAAAAGGAAACCCTTGTCTCATAGGGTTTCCTTTTAATTTAAATATTAATTATTAATTCATACCCGGTATCATTTTTATATTTTTTTATTACATTGTTTAACCATATGCGAGTTTCGGTTGCTTTATTTGTATGTGACAAAACCGTTCTATACAAAGCAGCCAAAAACTCTTCTTTTGAAGAAAATGCTGGAACCTTCGTCCTCTTTGAATTAAATGAACATGGACGAATATTATATATTTGACCATTTTTTCTCTGACATTTTAAAGGAAAGTCTTTTGTTGCACTCGTGATTTCCCATACCTTCTTAAGAAAAATTTTCTCTATTTTGATTATTCCATCGTTTGATGAATAGGCAAAAATAATATAATCTGAATCCAAACGTCTAGGATTAAGTTCAATAGATTTCCAATACGAATCAAAATTAGCAATATCGAATGCAGGTGTTCTCTTTGCACAATATGCTTTCATTTCACATAACCCAACTTCATTTGATTCTTGTAAATAAAAATCTGGAAAGCTCTGTCCCTCTGGCGGTCTAAAGTATATATCATTATCCTTTAGCCATTGCCCTAGCCATTCTTGAAGAATATTTCCCACTGTATCATTTTCTTTAATTTCTACAGATGTTCCATTTAACTCCATCGTTATTCGTCCCTCAGCATCATATATGCCACTCTGCAAAAGTTCATTGACTAATTCTTCTGCGGTAATAAATCTCATTGACAACCTACCTCCTTGAATTCTATCATTATAAATATTATAGCTCATTTTATTACAAAATGAAACGACTATTAAATCAGGATAAACTTATAAAGTTACAAAAATATTAAAGAATGGCTATAAAGTCATTCT
>CALDJN010000107.1 GCA_937901695.1 uncultured Anaerocolumna sp. | reverse complement strand
TTTTCCAATTGCTTCTGCTGTTCTCTTGTTATCACCGGTTATCATGGCAACTTCAATACCCATCTGGTGCAATCTTTCAATTGCCCTTTTGCTATTCTCTTTTACGGTATCAGCAACTGCTACAATTCCTGCTATTCTTTCATCAATGGCAATATACATAGGAGTTTTACCTTCTGACGCAAGCTTATCCGAAGTTCCTTCCAGGTTTTCTAAGGATATCTTTCTATTATTCAGCAATTTTATATTTCCAAGTAAAATGTTTTTATTATCTACAGTAACTTCTATTCCTAGTCCTGGAATTGCTTTAAATGCATCTAGTTTCTTAAATGCAAGTCCTTTCTCTTCTGCTCCTTTTACTATGGCTTCACCTAGTGGATGCTCAGAACCTTTTTCAGCAGAGGCTGCTAATTGTAATAAGTCATTTTGGGTAATGCCATTTGCCACCACAACATCCGTAACTTTTGGATTACCTTCTGTTATGGTACCTGTTTTATCAAATACGATGGTCTGTATTTTATGTGCAGTTTCTAAGGCAACTCCACTTTTAATTAATACCCCATATTCTGCCCCTTTACCGGTACCAACCATAATGGCTGTTGGTGTAGCAAGTCCTAAGGCACATGGGCAGGCAATAACAAGAACGGATATAAATATGGTAATTGCAAATATTGCAGATTCGCCGCCTAAAAAGTACCAGCCTAAACCGGAAATAACAGCTAAGGTAATAACGATTGGAACAAAGTACCCTGATATAACATCTGCCATTTTAGCGATAGGAGCTTTGGAACCCTGTGCATCTTCTACTAATTTGATAATTTGAGCAAGGGCGGTATCTTTACCAACTTTGGTTGCTTTGTATTTGATGGAACCATTTTTATTAATACTTGCACCGATGATTTTATCACCTGCATTTTTTTCAACCGGAATACTTTCACCTGTTAACATAGATTCGTCAACGGATGTCATACCTTCTATTACTTCACCGTCCACAGGCATCTTTTCACCTGGTTTTACTACAATGATATCTCCTACTTCTACCTCATCAATAGGTATCTCAATCTCCGAAGCATTTCTTACGATAGTAGCTGTTTTAGGCTGAAGCCCCATAAGCTTCTTAATGGCTTCTGAGGTTTTACCTTTTGATACTGCTTCCAAATATTTTCCCAGTGTAATTAAAGTAATAATAACACCTGCAGATTCAAAGTATAAATCCATTGCATATTGTGTTTCACCACTGAGTATTTTAAAAGTAGCAAATATACCATAAAGAATAGCTGCTGAAGTACCTATGGCAATGAGAGAATCCATGTTAGGACTTCCTCTGAATAAGGATTTAAATCCAACTCTGTAATATCTGTTGCCTGCAATGACAACTGGAATCGTTAATGCTAATTGTACCAATGCAAAGGTTACAGGATGCATATTAGGGTGAAGGAATTCCGGAAGTGGAAGCCCTATCATATGTCCCATTGCTATATAAAGTAGTGGAACGGTAAATATAGCAGATGCGATAAATTTCCTCCAAAGTGTCTGTATCTCTTTTTCTTTTCTTTCTTTGTCTGTGTCTACTGTTGTTTCTTCCTCTATTAGTTTATAACCTGCTTTTTCAACAGCCTTTTTTATATCTGATATTCTAACTTTCGAAGTATCGTAACTAATAGTTAGATTTTCTGTAGCATAGTTCACGTTGGATTCTTCTACACCATCTAGTTTTCTTGTTACTCTCTCAATATTTTTAGCACAGGACGCACAAGTCATTCCTTCCACTTTTATAGTTTTGCTGG
>CALDJN010000106.1 GCA_937901695.1 uncultured Anaerocolumna sp. | reverse complement strand
CTTTCCCTACACGACGCTCTTCCGATCTCATCAGAGGTTATCATTAATGAATACTTCCCATTTGACAGGTAATTTGCAACTGGGGGATTCACTGCTACACTGCCTACATACCGGTTATTGTAAGTGACTTCATGAAAGAAGGGCTTACCGATTTTTATTGTATATCCCCTCTTGGCAATAGAAATCAAATGAGACTGGCGTTTTTCCTCTAACAGGACTTCTGTTGCCTTTATCATCATTTCTCTATGAAATCTCTCCCGAAGGATGCCCTCATTGAGATAATTATTAATTGCAGCCAGATTCATTCCCTGATGATGCGCCATATAGGATTTCACAATGCAATAGGGTGTTAATTCCACTGAATTGGGTACATTAAAATCAATGGACTCATAAAAGCCATAATCACCGAAAGCTCCTAATTTCTTCATCCTCGTGAGATTCTTTATGGATTCCTCTTCTGCAATATCAAGTGCCAGCATGGTTGCATATGGAGCAGCCACCAGAGAATTCTTACGGACTGGCTGAAGCCTTATCTTTGGAACTCCAAAGGCTTTGTACTGATAATTTGAGTTTAAGTCAAAACGATAATATTGAGATTCTGATATACCCCAGGGTATCCCCGCCTCCTTTGCATACTTCATATGCTGAAGTACCGCAGCTCTTATGGCCTGTGCATAGACGGAACCTTCATATTCTTTAAATACAAGATTGGGCATCAGATATTCAAACATTGTACCACTCCAGGATACGAAGCAGGGAATGCCTTTAACCATGGTCAGGGGTCTTCCTAACTTATACCAGTGTTTTAATGGTACTTCCCCCATTGCTATGGCAAGAAGGCTTGTTAATGACGATTCCGACGCCATCAGGTCATAACAGCCATCATCCAGCATACGGGAGGATACATGATATCCGATGTGGAACAGCATCCGCTTTTCGTTAAATAAAAAACGGAAATCAACATTTTCTAAAATGTAGTCTATTTTACTGCTAAGTTCTTTGATTCGGTTAATCATACTATTGGCAAATTTATTACCCTCCGCTGCAATACGCCCAAGGGTAGGATTCGAAGAAAAGCTCTCTTCCTTCAGCTTTAATAATGAAGCTTCAATAACGATATTATCAATGATATTCATTAGCTCCTTAGTATAACGGTAATCTGCAGCTGGTCTAAGCTCCCTCTCGTTTAAATTTTCCCAGATATCGGCAATATCTTCTATTAGTTCACCAATCTTTGTATAACCAATTTTCAGCTTATTTCCACCAGACTTTCCTGTTCTTTGCTGAATTTCCTTATTACTGTTCTTTATTGCAGTCTTAAGTTCAGGGAGAAAATTATCCAGGTAAATTGGCTTGTCAATTTGCTCTAAAATGCCATTTTTCAAAGCGACCAGATGTCCCAGAAAATTACCACTGTCTACCGTTGATATATAGGAAGGATTTAGTACCTCCAAAGTTTTAATATGATACCAGTTATATAGATGCCCCTTCCATTTTGGCATTTTCTGAACCGTTTCCATTAGGTTTTCTACAGCTTCAACCGTAGAGCTGAGAGTTTCAAATCCAAAATCTCTGGCTGATAGAATTGCCAGAAACTGAAGTCCTATATTGGTGGGAGATGTTTTTTCGCTGACTTTTTCAACTACCCCAATCTGATAATTATCCGGGCAGAGCCAGTTATTTCCCTTGGTAGAAAACTCCTTAAAAAACTTCCAGGTTCTCCGGGCAGTATCCAAAAGCATCTCACTATCCTGTGCTTTATCCCTCCTATGAAACTTCGTTTCCGGCTGACTGATTCGATAAGCGATTTCAAAGGCAATGCTCCAGTTAACGATTAGAATTGCCGCCAGAATAATTCCGATTGAGGGTAAATATCCCGTAAAAAGAATTATTACAAGTGCTGACACAGGAAGAAAGTTGCTCCACATAGTAAGAAAATATCCTTTCCTAGTATTGATAATGGAAGAATCCACTGATTCTGCCGTGTTCCAGCGAAGCAGATTTTTCTTGCTGATAAAAATCCGATATAAAGTTCTGACAATTGCATCCGATGCCACATAACCACGGTAAGGGGTAATTGTAAACTCCAAGAATGCCCGGTTAAGCATTGTAGCAAGTTCCTTTAAGAAGCCTTTATAAACAAGAGCCAGCTTTGGACGGGTAAGCTTCTGTGTAATCACTGAAATGAATAAAATAATCAGGTTAAATATATCATTAAAGAAAACGAAAGGTATCCAAATATAATATGCTTTTGGCATCCGGGCAAGATTCAGTAAAATAAACAGTGTCTTACTTAGAGGAACCAAGCTTCGTCTCAGGTTGTCAAAAATTTTCCACTTTGACAATGGGCTTAGGCGCCTCCCGTCTGGTGTCTTCTTCATAAACAACCAGGGCAGCAGCTGCCAGTCTCCCCGTAGCCACCGGTGTTCCCTTTTGGTAAAGGATAAAACACTATTAGGGAAATTGTCCATAATCTTGGCTGTACTGGAAAAAGCCAAGATTATGGACAATTTCCCTAATAGTGT